>JAJXYV010000101.1 GCA_021780435.1 Pseudomonadota bacterium | reverse complement strand
TCGGTATATCCCTGGCCCTGATACTCCGGCATGTCGGCGCGCGTGATCGGCAGCCCGTTGACGTAGCGATCGACCGCGGCCTCGATCAGCAACATCTGCAACGTGTTCCCGGCCGGCTGGCCGGGCTGGTGCGTCAATACCTGCCAGTTCACCATTCCATTCGCGCCTGAGCTAAGCCAGGGTAGCACCACCGATTGCCACACAGCTTGAGTCGTGGCCGTGACCGGCACGGTGCGGTTCAAGTAGCCGGCGCGAATCACCTGGGCGAGCGGTCCGAAAAAACAATCTGGATTCTTGTGCCGATCCGGGCCGCATCCGCCCCAGATATCATTTCCCTCGTCCATCACGCCTTTCATCGCTTCGGCAAAGTACCGCTCGTCGAAGCCGGCGCCGCGAGTGTTCTGTAGATAGCCGTGGGCGACCATGTCGTTCCACGTCACCGACGCTTGCCCGAGCTTCGCCGGCCCGAAGAACTTTCCGACCACGAAACCGAGCGCCGCGCCGATTGCGGTGCCGACGATCGGCACCACCGATCCGGCGGCGGCGCCCGATGCGAGTCCGAACGCGCTGGCGATCCCGCCAGCGGCGACCCCGCCCACCTTGGACGCCATCTGCGCGTATTGAATGCCCGAGCCCGTCGTGCCCGCGAGCCCGCGCGGGCCCCGATTGCGGCGCACGATCTGGCCGGCGCCGTGCAGCTTCGCGGCGGCAATCGCGGCGACCGGATGAAACTCGTCGCGAATGCGCGCGGTCAGCCGCCATGCCTGACGCTCAGGCATTCCGAGCAATTTCAGCCGGCCGAACAACTCGATATCTTTCATACGTTCCGCACCATGACCTTCGTCGCCCCGGTCGGGCCCCATCCGGCCGGCACCGGCTTGATCGTCTCCAGGTTTATCCAGCCCTTGCGCCAGGGAGTCTGTACCAGGACGTGCGAATAACTGTCGGAGCCATGCATCGCAACCGCAATGAACCGGCTTGGCCGGCCGATCGCGCGCAAGAGCGCCGCGAGCAGGGTAGCCTTGTCGTCGCAGTCGCCGGATTTCATTTCGAGCATCGCGCGCGGGGTTCGCAGCAATTCGGTCCCGAGCGGGTCATTGGTGTAGCGGATCGCGTCGCGCACGAACGCATGAAGGGCCCGGATTTCGCCTAGCCGGTCGTACTGCGGAAGATTGGCTACCAGCGCGTGCGCGGTCTCGATAATGAGCGGGTCTTTCGAGCCGTCGCGCGCGAGCTTCACCATATGATTGAGCGTGACGCTCGTCCCGGTCGCCCCACCGGGAAGATACCCCAAAGTCATCGGGCGGACAGTGGCGGACATGCAAACCCCGTGCCAATTGGCCCGGAGTATGCAAGTCCGCCGGATTTAAGTCAAATCGACGGTCGCCTCCAGAAATTCCGCGATCATTCGCGCATCAGCGAGGCTTATTTCACTACTTCTCCGAGACGATGCCGGCAAGCACATCGTTGCAATGACCACCATACGCGCCCACCGCATCGCGTCGAGCAATCGAGCCCGATCCCGAGCGGCCAGCGCGGAAAAAGAATCCGGCCCGTCGAACCACACCGCGCGACTCGTCGCCTTGTCACGCGCCATGATCGCGGCGATTTCCGATCGAGCGATGCCGGGCAATTCCTCAGGCTTCATCGCCGCCGCCCATGTCGATCCCCGGATCGGGCTCCGGCGACAGGTACTCATTCAGCAATTCCACCAGCGACTTGCGGAATTCCTCGAACCACGCCGGGTATTTCGCCACGTCGGCATTGACCTGCGCCAACTGCGCGACCGCGCCGGGGTCCGACACGCGCGCGAGCAAATCCTGCGGATTGATGAAGTCCGGCAGGTTGTCGAGCAAGAGTTCCGCGTACAACTCCGGGTTTTTCTGCCTCGCCGCCTGGGCGCAAAGCACCACGGTCTGTTGCCGGAGCCAGTTCAACTGTCGAAGCATCGCATCGTCCCCTTGTGGTGTCGCAGCCGGGCCCGTGGCCGGCGCGGATTGTGGAGGCAGGGCAGGGCGAGGATTCGCGGCCGGGGCTTGCGCCTGACGCTCGATCAGCGGGCGCAATATCTCGATCCCCTTGCCGGCGAGCCCCATCATGCTTTCCTCGCCGCTGCCGGTAAATTCCTTGCCGAGTTCTATCCCCTTCAACAGCAATTCGACCGCCGAGCCCTCGTTCGCCTTCGGCGACTCGCGGTTCATCTCGCGCATCATCGCGATCAATTCCATCATCGTCGGCTGCGGCGGCATGGCCGGAGGCGGGCGAGTCAGCAGCGCCGCGATCATCTGCGACTGCGACTCCATCATCTTCATCACCAGCGCGAGACTCGAATTGTCGCCCTTGGCCGCTTGCAGAATCGCGGCAAGATCCTGGCTCTGCGACTGAGCGGCCGGCGCCTGGGCCGATCGCGGCAGATCCGCGATCGTCACGCGCCGCTGGCCGGCGTACTTGCTCCCCTGACCATAGGCCGTGATCTTGTAGGTTCCGCCGCCGAACGTGTCGCGGATCGCGTCGAGGGTAAGCGAGTCGCGGCCATAGTTCATGCAGAACGCTTCCCGCTCGCCGGGCTTCGACGGCAGCTTGTCCACGCGGAACCGAACGCCGTCGTCACCACCGAGCGACAGCAGATATTCGATAGCGTCCATTTCCTCCACTTCGGCCCGGCTTGGCTCGTTCTCCAGTATTTCGCCGGAGCCCTCCAGATCGTCGCCCGCCAACTCGTCCACTTCTTCGGTCGTAACCACCCGCTTTTTTCGTGCCATGTCCGCTATATCCTCCGATGAATGTTTATTTAATGGGCATTGAACGCCGGGTTTCAATGCGCCGGATCGTTGGCCGAATCCTCGTCGAATTCGTCGGTGTAGAACGAACATGCCACGTCGTTCTCCGCGACTTGCGGCCGGATGTTCATGCCGCCGACCATCTGCCCCTGATTGATGATCGGAACTACCTGCGGCGGAGCCCCATAGCACTCGCCACGCTTCGCCGCGCCGATCACCAGATCCTTCGACGCGACTTGCGCCGGGATCCAGAAAATACAGTCGCCGCACCGCTCATTTATTTTCGGTTTCATTGGGATCGAATTCCTTTTTGCCGTTGATGTAGAAGCCAACTCGGCGCTCCGTGGTCGTGGTCATCCGCATCGCGCGAACTTCCGCTTCCGCCAGCGAATCGAACGAGCCGACGTAACGATATTGGCCGCGCCAGGATGAATACAGCCGGTATTCGACCACCGACTCGCCGGCCATCAGCGCGGTTATCTGACACGATTTTACCGCTTCGGGAAAATCCGGCATGATGCTCACCTCTCGATCGCGAGTGAAAATGTCCCGTATGCGGCCGGGACCACGCCGGCCCCACTAAGCCTCGATTTCGTCGAGCGAGTAGGTGAAGTACCGCTTGCCCGGCCGCTTCTCGTGCTTGACGATGCGGAACGCCTTGCCGACGTAACCCTCGGCCGGGTAGG
>JAJXYV010000251.1 GCA_021780435.1 Pseudomonadota bacterium | reverse complement strand
CCGCGATCCCGGGCGAGCCAATCCTGCAGCAATGGATGAGCCGCCAGATTGCCCCAGGGCACGCCCGCCGCATCGTCATCCGCGAGCGCATAAACCGCCTCGAACCATTCGCGCCGCTTGGGGTCCGCCAGCGCGCCGCCATGCTGCCGGGCGGGATCGATGGCGTCGAGCCGCTTGCGGGCGGCGTCGCGGCGACGGGCGAAATCCTCGTCGAACACATCGGGATGCGGCGGCTTTTCAGGCATCGGCATGGTCTCCGGGGCAGGCGGTCAGGCGTCCGCCTCCTGAGCGTCGCCCTCCTCGCCCTCGCCGTTTTCGTCCTCGCTGATCCGCTCGACTGAAACGACCTTTTCCGTCACTGCCGTATTGAACACGATCACGCCCTGCGTGCTGCGCCCCGCCACGCGGATTCCCTCGACCGGGCAGCGGATCAGCTGGCCGCCGTCGGTGACGAGCATGATCTGGTTCCTGGCCTCGACGGGCATGGAGGCGACGAGATCGCCGTTGCGGGCGTTGACCACCATGGCGACGATGCCTTTGCCGCCGCGCCCCGTGACCCGATATTCATAGGACGAGGTGCGCTTGCCATAGCCGTTCTCGGAAATGGTCAGGATCAGCTGCTCCGCCGCCGACATTGTTTCGAAAGCCTCGGCGCTCAGCGCAGCGGTGATTTCGCCGCCCTCCTCCGTCTCCTCGACCTCCGGCTCGACCGGCTCGCCCGCGGCCGCGCGGCGCATCTTCAGGAAGGCGGCGCGCTCCGCCGGCGTCGCATCGCTGTGGGTCAGGATCGACAAGGCGATGACCCGATCGCCCTCGGCGAGGCTTACGCCACGCACGCCCATGGAATCGCGGCCCTTGAAGACGCGGACTTCATCGACCCGGAAGCGGATGCACTGGCCCTTGGCCGTGGTCAGCAGGACATCCTGATTTTCAGCGCAGATCTGGACATCGACGATGC
Organism: Pseudomonadota bacterium; assembly: GCA_021780435.1. Taxonomy (GTDB): domain Bacteria; phylum Pseudomonadota; class Alphaproteobacteria; order Rhizobiales; family Beijerinckiaceae; genus Rhodoblastus. The sequence continues at coordinate 12,801 of JAJXYV010000251.1, read as the reverse complement.
CCTCGCCCTCGTCCAGCTTCATCGCGATCTTGCCGGCGCGATTGACGAGCGCGAAATCGGACAGCTTGTTGCGCCTGACCGTGCCGCGCGTGGTCGCGAACATCACGTCCAGCGTCTCCCAGAGGCGCTCATCCTCGGGCAAGGGCATGATCGAGGTGATGCGTTCGCCCTGTTCCAGCGGCAGCATGTTGACCAGCGCCTTGCCGCGCGCTTGCGGCGCGGCGAGCGGCAGGCGCCACACCTTTTCCTTGTAGACCTGGCCGCGCGAGGAGAAGAACAGAACCGGCGCATGGGTCGAGGCGACGAAGAGCCGCTGGACGAAATCCTCCTCGCGGGTCGCCATGCCGGAACGGCCCTTCCCACCCCGCCTCTGCGCCCGATAGGTCGAGAGCGGCACGCGCTTGATGTAGCCGGCGTGCGAGACGGTCACGACCATGTCCTCGCGCTGGATGAGATCCTCATCCATCATGTCGCCTTCGACATCGAGGATCTGCGTCCGGCGCGGCACGGCATGGGCCGTTTTCACCGCCAGCATCTCGTCCTTCACGATGCCGAACAGTTTTTCGCGCGAGCGCAGGATTTCGAGAAATTCGGCGATTTCCGCCGCCAGCTTGTTGAGGTTTTCGGCGATTTCGTCGCGGCCGAGCGCAGTCAATCGTTGCAGGCGCAGGTCGAGAATGGCGCGGGCCTGCGTCTCCGAGAGGCGGCAATTGCCGTCCGCGTCGATCGAATGGCGGGGGTCGGCGATCAGCGCCACCAGCGGCGCCATGTCATGCGCGGGCCAGAGGCGACCCATCAAGGCCTCGCGCGCTTCCGCCGCGTCGGCCGAGGTGCGGATCAGGCGGATCACCTCGTCGATATTGGCCACCGCAATGGCGAGGCCGACCTGGATATGGGCGTTGTCGCGCGCCTTGTTGAGCTTGAACTTGGTGCGCCGGCTCACGACCTCTTCGCGGAAGTCGATGAAAGCACTCAGGCAATCGAGCAGGTTGAGGCTTTCCGGTCGCCCGCCGTTCAGTGCGATGATATTGACGCCAAACGAGCTTTGCAGCGCGGTGAAGCGGTAGAGCTGGTTCAGCACGACATCGGCCACGGCGTCGCGCTTGATCTCGATGACGATGCGCATGCCTTCGCGGTCGGATTCGTCGCGCAGGTCGGCGATGCCCTCGATCTTCTTCTCGCGCACCAGTTCGGCGATCTTCTCGATCAGAGTCGCCTTGTTCACCTGATAGGGAATTTCGGTGAAGATGATCGCCTCGCGATCCTTGCGCAGAGTCTCGACGGTGGCGACGCCGCGAATGACGACCGAGCCGCGGCTGGTCTCATAGGCCTGGCGGATGCCGGCGCGGCCCATGATCGCGCCGCCGGTCGGGAAATCCGGCCCCGGCACGATTTCCATCAGTTCCGCCAGATTCATGTCGGGCTTGTCGATCAGGGCGACGCAGGCGTCGATCACCTCGCCCAGATTGTGCGGCGGAATATTGGTCGCCATGCCGACCGCGATGCCCCCCGCCCCGTTGACGAGCAGATTGGGAAAGCGCGCCGGAAGGACCGTCGGCTCCCTCTCCTTGCCGTCGTAATTGGGCTGGAAATCGACAGTGTCGGACTCGATATCCTCGATCAGCGCCAGGGCGGGCTTGGCGAGGCGGGATTCGGTGTAGCGCATGGCCGCGGCGCGGTCGCCGTCGACCGAGCCGAAATTGCCCTGGCCGTCGATGAGCGGCAGGCTCATCGAGAACGGCTGGGCCATGCGCACGAGAGCGTCATAGATCGCCGCGTCGCCGTGCGGGTGATATTTACCCATCACCTCGCCGACGATGCGGGCGGATTTCACATAGGGCCGATCAGGCAGGAAGTTGTTTTCCTGCGCCGAATGCAGAATGCGGCGATGCACCGGCTTGAGGCCATCGCGAACGTCCGGCAGCGCGCGGCTCACGATCACGCTCATCGCGTAAGCGAGATAGGAGTTTTTCATCTCCTCGGTGATCGAAACCGGACGGATGTCGGAGGAGGGCGGGACCGGAGTGTCGTCGTTCTGATCGGCCAAAATGCGCTCGCGGACTGAAGAAGGAAAGCCAGCCCTTTCTAGGCGATTCTTGCCGCAAAAGCCAGTTTTCGAGCGCCCGACGGCATTTCAATTTATAATTTTATATCAAATAGTTATAATAGGTTTTGAGCGAACGGCCGACCAGAATGCGACGAAATCGCGACGCCCGCCCGCCCCGAAGCGCGCCGAGCGGCCCTTGCGAGGCCGAATCAGCGGCAATGAAGGGCGCTCAGAATGGAATGTCGTCGTCCAGCGCGTCGGATGTCCGGCCGCCCATACCACCGCCGGAGCCGCCGAAGCCGCCCGAGGCCGGCGCGCGCTCCATCGGCGACTGCCGACCGAAACCGCCGCGCGCGGGCGCGCCGAAATCGCCCTCTTCGCCGCCCCTGCCCCGGCTGTCCAGAAGCGTCAACTCGCCACGGAAGCGTTGCAGGACAACCTCGGTCGTCTTGCGCTGGTTGCCATCCTTGTCGGTATATTCACGGGTCTGGAGCTGACCTTCGAGATAGACCTTCGCGCCCTTCTTGCAATATTGCTCGGCGATCTTGCCGAGATTTTCATTGAAAATCACGACATTGTGCCATTCCGTGCGATCCTTGCGCTCGCCGGTGGCCTTGTCGCGCCAGGATTCCGTCGTCGCCAGCGAGAAGGTCACGACCGGATCGCCTGAAGCGGTGCGGCGCGTTTCGGGGTCGCGGCCCAGATTGCCGATCAAGATCACCTTGTTGACGCTGCCCGACATCGTGCTCTGCTCCCCTTTTCGCGGATGCGCATCCTATACGCCGCCGCCGCATCCCGCGCCCGGCAAAAGCGTTTTTCCACAACAGGTCTTATGTTCCGTTTATGTTCTAGCGCGGCGGCGCGAATCATGCAAGGTAGGAAGGGTGGAATTCGCCGCGAAACTCGCTAAATAAAGCCCGCGCCGCCGCGGAAGAGCATGATGGATCGCAGTCCCGACAAGCCAAAGAGATCGAAAAAGACGCCCTCGCCGTCCCGCGCGGCGGAGCCGGCGCGCGAATCCGCGGAAGAGATCGCGCGGCGCATCGGCGAGGGCCGCGTCATCGCGCTGCGCGGCGCGCGCGAGCACAATCTCAAGAACATCGACCTGACGATCCCGCGCGACAAGCTCGTGGTTTTCACCGGGCTTTCCGGCTCCGGCAAGTCGTCGCTCGCCTTCGACACGATTTATGCCGAGGGGCAGAGGCGCTATGTCGAAAGCCTTTCGGCCTATGCCCGGCAGTTCCTGGAAATGATGCAGAAGCCGGACGTGGACCATATCGAGGGCCTGTCGCCGGCGATCTCCATCGAGCAGAAGACGACATCGAAGAATCCGCGCTCGACCGTCGGCACGGTCACCGAAATCAACGATTACATGCGCCTGTTGTGGGCGCGCGTCGGCATCCCCTATTCGCCCGCGACCGGCCTGCCGATCGAAAGCCAGACCGTGAGCCAGATGGTCGATCGCGTCCTCGCCCTGCCCGAACGCACCCGGCTCTACCTCCTGGCGCCGGTGGCGCGCGGCCGCAAGGGCGAATATCGCAAGGAAATCGCCGATTACATGAAGCGCGGCTTCCAGCGCCTGAAGATCGACGGCCAGTTTTACGACATCGCCGACGCCCCGGCTCTGGACAAGAAATTCAAGCACGACATCGACGTCGTCGTGGACCGGATCGTGGTGCGGCCCGATATTTCGGCGCGGCTGGCGGAAAGTTTCGAGACCGCGCTCGAGCTCGCCGACGGCGTCGCCGTGGTCGAATTTGCGGACGCGCCCGAGGGCAAGGAGCCCGAGCGGATCGTCCTGTCGTCCAAATTCTCCTGTCCGGTTTCCGGCTTTTCTATTTCGGAGATCGAACCGCGTCTGTTTTCCTTCAACAATCCCCACGGCGCCTGCCCGAAATGCGGCGGCATTGGCTCGGAGCAGAAGGTCGATCCGGACCTGATCGTCCCCAATCCCGATCTGACTTTGCGCAAGGGCGCGGTCGCGCCCTGGGCCAAATCGCCCTCGCCCTATTACGCGCAGACACTCGAAGCGATCGGCCGGTCGTTCAAATTCCGCATGGACGACCGCTGGGCCGACCTCCCCAAAGTCGCGAAGGACATCATCCTTTACGGCTCGGGCGAACAGGAGCTGGTGTTCGCCTATGCCGACGGCATGCGCTCCTACGAGGTCAAGAAACCGTTCGAGGGCGTCATCCGCAACCTCGAACGGCGCTATCTCGAAACCGAGAGCGACTGGGCGCGCGAGGAAATCTCACGCTTCATGTCGGCCAGCCCCTGCGACGCCTGCAACGGCTTCCGACTCAAGCCCGAGGCGCTGGCTGTCAAGATCGACCATCGGCACATCGGCGAAATCTCCGAACTCTCGGTGCGCGACGCGGCGTCCTGGTTCAAGGACTTGCCGCAGAAACTTGATGCAAAACGTCAGGAAATCGCCTCCCGCATCCTGCGCGAAATCGACGATCGACTGAAATTCCTCATCGACGTGGGGCTTGATTACCTCACGCTGTCGCGCGGCTCGGGAACACTGTCGGGCGGCGAAAGCCAGCGCATCCGGCTGGCCTCGCAGATCGGCTCGGGCCTGACCGGCGTCCTTTACGTGCTGGACGAACCTTCCATCGGCCTGCACCAGCGCGACAACGCCCGCCTGCTCGAAACCCTGCGGCGGCTGCGCGACCTCGGCAATTCCGTCATCGTGGTCGAGCACGACGAGGACGCCATCCTCACCGCCGATTATGTCGTCGATGTCGGGCCCGGCGCGGGCGTCCATGGCGGCCAGATCGTGGCGCAGGGAACGCCGGCCGACGTCATGGCCGACAATAATTCCCTCACCGGCGCCTATCTCACCGGCCGCCAGCAGGTGGCGACGCCAAAGAAGCGCCGGAAGCCGGAAGCCGGGCGGCGGTTGCGGCTGACCGGCGCGCGCGGCAACAATCTGCGCAACGTGACCGCCGACATTCCGCTCGGCCTGTTCACCTGCATTACCGGCGTCTCCGGGGGCGGCAAATCCACCCTGATCATCGATACGCTCTACAAGGCGGTGGCCCGCCGCCTCAATGGCGCGCTCGAGCACCCTGCCCCCTTCGACACGCTCGAAGGGCTGGAGATGATCGACAAGGTCATCGACATCGACCAGTCGCCGATCGGCCGCACCCCGCGCTCCAACCCGGCGACCTATATCGGCGCCTTCACGCCGATCCGCGACTGGTTCGCCGGCCTGCCCGAGGCCAAGGCGCGCGGCTATGGACCGGGACGTTTCTCCTTCAATGTCAAGGGCGGGCGCTGCGAGGCCTGCCAGGGCGACGGCGTCATCAAGATCGAAATGCACTTCCTGCCGGACGTCTATGTCACCTGCGACGTCTGCAAGGGCAAGCGTTACGACCGCGAGACGCTCGAAGTCCGTTACAAGGACAAGAGCATCGCCGACGTCCTCGACATGACGGTCGAGGAAGGCGCTGAATTGTTCAAGGCGGTGCCGGCGATCCGCGACAAGCTCCAGACTTTGGCGCGCGTTGGCCTGGGCTATGTCAAGGTTGGGCAGCAGGCGACCACCCTCTCCGGCGGCGAGGCGCAGCGCGTCAAGCTTTCCAAGGAATTGTCGCGGCGCGCGACCGGCGGAACCCTCTATATTCTTGACGAGCCGACCACCGGCCTGCATTTCCACGACGTCAAGAAATTGCTCGAAGTGCTCCACGCCCTGGTCGAACAGGGCAACAGCGTCGTGGTGATCGAGCATAATCTCGAAGTGATCAAGACCGCCGACTGGATCATCGACCTCGGACCGGAAGGCGGCGACGGCGGCGGGCGAATCGTCGCTCAAGGACCGCCCGAGGCGATCCTGCGCGAAAAGGCGTCCCATACCGGAAAGTTCCTCAAGGAAGTGCTCGAACGCCGCCCTGTCGCCGGCCAGGCCGCGGAATGATGGCGCCAAAGTCTTAGAAAAGTCGGGGCGCCATTTTTTTGCATTTTGGCGTAGATTAACGCTTGAACTTCCCGGGAATGCGCCGCTCGGCAGCTATGCATAAAACGCATGGCTGCATTGCAAAAAACGCGACTTCACTTGTCCGGCGAGCAAATCCATGATGTATTCATATTCGAACCAACGCAGATGAGTCGCGCGTCTGGTTCGCGTTCCCATTCCAGCTGAACGGCGCCGTTTCGCCCGTTCAATGTTGCGCCCGCCGGTCCCTCCCCCCGGCGGGCGCCTTTTATTTTCGGGCCTTTCGCATTTACGGCGCGGCGATCAGAGCCGCACCGACGGGCCGGCGTTCCCCGAGCAGGATGTTATAAGTCTGGCAGGCGGCGCCCGTGTACATCGGATCGCAGCGGATCCCCGCCTCCCGCAAGGACTCGCGCAGACGCGGCGGGATGGGTTGCAAAGACGGGCCGCAGCCGAACAGCATCAGTTCAACCGCACCACGCGGCAAGGCGAAAAGGGGCGCCAGCGAAGCCTCGTCCACTTCCGCGAATGTCGTCGGCGCGAAGGCCCTGATTCCATCCGGGAGGGCAAGGATCGAACCGCGATGCGACATGCCGGCGAACTGGAAGCCGCCACCGCCATAGCCGTCGATCGTATATTGCCCCGGCAGGAAGCCGTCATAGCGACGTTCCGCAGCCATCACGCGCCCGACAGCGGCCGCGCGCCGGTCTTGCCGCCGAGGCCGGTCACTTCATCCGCGGCCGAGCGCGCTTCGTTGCGCAGGCCGAGATAGATCAGGGTCGGCGAACAGATGAAGATTGAGGAATAGGTCGCGACGAAAATGCCCCACATCATGGCGAGCGAGAACGAGCGGATCACATGCCCGCCAAATGCCACGAGCGACAGTAGCGCCAGGAAGACGGTGGTCGCGGTCATCAAGGTGCGCGGCAGGACCGCGTTGATCGACAGGTCGATCAGCTGATCCGTCGGCATCTTCTTGTATTTGCGCATGTTTTCACGGATACGATCAAGCACGACCACGGTTTCGTTCAGCGAATAGCCGACGATGGTCAGGATCGCCGCGATCGAGGTCGTGTTGAATTCGAGCTGGGTGATCGAGAAGAAGCCGACGGTCAGCAGCAGGTCATGCATGGTGGCGATGATCGCCGCAATGGCGAACTGCCATTCGAAGCGGAACCAGAGATAGGCCAGAACCGCGAGAATCGACAGGACCACGCCAAGCGTGCCCTGCTGCACCAACTCGCCCGAGACGCGCGGGCCGACGACGGCGATGCTGCGGAAATCATAGGCGTCGCCCAAGGCGCTCTTGACCTTCTCGACCGCCGCCTGCTGAGCGGCGTCGCCGCCCGGCTGCATGCCGAAACGAATCGACGCGTCGGCGGGCGTGCCGAACCCCTGCACTTCGAGGTCGCCGAGGCCGAGATGGTCGGAGAGGTCGCGGATATAGGAAAGATCGGCATGTCCTGACTTGGCCTTCACCTCCATCATGGTGCCGCCGGAAAAGTCGATGCCGAAATTCATCCCCACGACCAGGAACAGCACGACCGAAACGATCGAGAGCACCGCCGAGAACGGATAGGACACGCGCCGGAAGCGCATGAAGGGGAATTTGGTGTTTTCGGGCGCGAGGCGCAGGAGCTTCATGGCGTGTCCTCGTCAGATCGGCAGCTTGGTCGGGCGCGCATAGCGGTACCACAAGGCGATCATCATTCGCGTCATGGTGACGGCGGTGACGATCGTCGTCATGATGCCGAGCGCGAGCGAGACCGCGAAGCCGCGCACCGGGCCGGACCCCAAGAAATAAAGGATGGCGGCGACCACGAACATGGTGACGTTGGAGTCCACGATGGTCGCGAAGGCGCGCTTGAAGCCCGCGTCCAGCGCGGAAATCAGCGAGCGGCCGGCATGGGATTCCTCGCGGATGCGCTCGTAGATCAGAACGTTGGAGTCCACCGCCATGCCGATCGTCAGCACGATGCCGGCGATGCCCGGCAGGGTCAGGGTCGCCCGCAGCAGCACCAGCGCCGCGAAGATGAAGGAGATGTGGATCAGGAGCGCGATATTGGCGAAGACGCCGAAGACCCCGTAGGTGATCAGCATATAGGACACGACCAGCGCCGCGGCCCAATAGGCGGCGCGCTTGCCGGCGTCGATCGAATCCTGGCCGAGGCCGGGGCCGACAGTGCGCTCCTCGACGATGTTGAGCTTGGCGGGCAGCGCGCCGGCGCGCAGCAGGATCGCAAGATTATTGGCCTGCTCCACGGTGAAGCGGCCGGAAATCTGCCCGGAGCCGCCCGTGATCGGCCCAAGGATGCGCGGCGCGGAAATGACCTTGTTGTCGAGGACGATGGCGAAGGGACGGCCGACATTGGCCGAGGTCACCTGGCCAAATTTCTGGCCGCCGCGGATATTGAAACGGAAATTGACCACCGGCTCGCCGGTGCGCTGGTCGAAGCCCGGCTGGGCGTCGGTCAGGTCTTCGCCCTGCACCATGACCTGCTTCTCGACCGGCAGCTTGCCGGGCTGGTCGGCCTGGTCGAGCATGTCCACATCGCCCGGATTGGCGCCGGGCTCGGCGACGAGACGGAATTCGAGCTTCGCCGTGGTGCCGACGATGTCCTTCAGCCGGTTGGTGTCGCGAAGGCCTGGCACTTCGACGAGAATGCGGTCGGCGCCCTGGCGCTGGATGTTGGGCTCGGTCGTGCCGAGGCCGTTGACGCGCCGGTTGAGAACCTCGATCGTCTGCTCCACGGCGCGCCGGACCTTGGACTCGACCGCGGCGTCGGTCAGGTTGAGCTTGAGCAACCCGTCGCCGGCGTCGGCGATGTCGAGCCCCGAGCCGCCCGGCCCGGCCGAAACCTGCACCAGGCCGTAAAGCTTGGGCATGATCCGCGCGCGTTCGGCCTGGTCCGGAATGCGGACCTGAACGCCGCGCGGATTCACGCCGATGCCGCCGGAGATCGCGATTTTCTCCTCGCGCAGCAGCCGGCGCAGGTCGTCGCGCAGGTTGCCCACCATGGAATGGACGACGTCGGCGCGGTCCACCTCATAGAGCAGATGCGCGCCGCCCTGGAGGTCGAGGCCGAGCACGATGGATTGCGGCGGCAGCCAAGACGGAAAGATCGCCGCGAGTTTTTCGCGGTTTTCGGGACCGATCATGCTGGGGATGCAGATCAGCATCGCGATCAGGGTCGCGGCGACGGTCAGGAAGACCTTCCAGGGGGCAAAACGCATCATGGCGGGCGGTTCGTCCGTTCATTTCGCCGTCAGGCGTTGTCCTTGACCGGCTCGCCCTTGGCGCGCACGTCGGAAATGGCCGCCCGGCTCTGGCGCACGCGGACATTCGGGGCGATTTCGATCTCGATCTCGCCGTCGTCGATGGTCTTGGTCACCTTGCCGATCAACCCGCCATTGGTCACCACCGTGTCGCCGCGGCGGATATTGGAAACCATGTCCTGATGCGCCCGGGCGCGCTGCTGCTGCGGACGCAGGATCAGGAAATACATGATGATGAGAATGATTCCAAAAGGCGCCATCTGCATGAGCAGATCGGCGCCGCCGCTGGCGCCCGCCGCGGTCTGCGCGAAGGCCGGGGTGATGAAGTTCATGTCTCTTTCCGCCTGTCCGGATGGGGCTGGCGCGATCGCGGCGCCCGGTGAAATCGCGGCGGACTATAGCGGCTGCCAAGCTGAAAGCAATCGCCAGAGGGCCTAATCCCTTGAGTCTTTCCCCGCGCGGCCCTAAACCGCCGCGAGACGAGACCGGAACGACATTGATGCCTTCTCCCGAGACCCAGAATGTTCAGGATCTGCTCGCGCGCATCGCCGCCGCGCTGGAGCGCCTGAGCCCGCCTCCGCCAGCCGCGCCTGACTTTTCCGCCGCCGACGCCTTCGTCTGGCGCGCCGAAACACAGAGCCTCGCGCCGGTAAAGAAGGTGAGCCGCGTCGAGCTCGCGCTGCTGCGCGGCGTCGATTACCTGCGCGACCAACTCCTCGGCAACACCGAGCGTTTCGCCCGCGGCCTTCCCGCCAACAACGTCCTGCTCTGGGGCGCGCGCGGCATGGGCAAGTCGTCGCTGGTCAAGGCCGCCCACGCCGACGTCACCACCCGTCTCGCCGCAACGCCGGGCTTCGCGGGGCTGAAGCTCATCGAAATCCATCGCGAGGACATCGAATCGCTGCCGGCGCTGATGGCCTTGCTGCGCGATACGCCGGCGCGTTTCATTGTATTCTGCGACGATCTGTCATTCGACGGCGGCGACGCGTCCTACAAATCGCTGAAGGCCGCGCTCGAAGGCGGCGTCGAGGGGCGTCCTGGCAATGTGCTCTTCTATGCGACCTCCAACCGCCGTCATCTCCTGCCGCGCGACATGGTCGAAAACGAACGCTCGACCGCGATCAATCCGGGCGAAGCCGTCGAGGAGAAAGTGTCGCTCTCCGATCGCTTCGGCCTCTGGCTCGGTTTCCATAAATGCAGCCAGGACGATTATCTGGCGATGGTCTTCGCCTATGTCCGGCATTTCGGCCTCAATGCGCCCGAAGAGCAGATCCGCGCCGAGGCCCTGGAATGGGCGATCACCCGCGGCTCGCGGTCCGGCCGCGCCGCCTTCCAGTTCATCCAGGATCTCGCGGGACGGCTCGGCAATCGGCTCGATTAAGCCGGCTCAGGGCTTTTCGTTGGAATTCGCCCCATCGAGCCGGGCCAGCAAGCTCGCCTTTCGTTTGCGCATCATCGCCCGAAACTGTTCGAGATCCGTTTGCGCGCGGACGAGGAGGAACATGCGCAAATCGCTCTGGATCGTCGGGAGCTGAGCGACGAGCGCCTCCCGCTCCGCGGGCGTCGCGCCAATTTCGCCAAGAACATTGTCGTAAAAGGCTGACAAGCCCGGCAACACATTGCCCGGTCCGGCGGCGAGAATCGCCTTGAGCCGATCCGCCTCGGCCAGCCGGGCCTTGACTCGCTCGCGATGACGACGCTGCTTTTCCGCGCCGGTGAGTGGTTGCAGACCTAATTTGCGCATGGCGCCGCCGTGTTTGCCGATCACTGACAATAGGCCGCAATCCTCCTGAAACGTCAACAACTTGCCTGAGATCACCCCCAAAATTCTTTGTCGGCGCCGCCCGAAGGAAGAGCGGCCTTGGCGATCGTCACGGCGTAAATCGTTGCAAATCTGACATTCTTCGCGCCGACGTTCGTCACGGGCCCGCGTCGATCCCCCGCGAATCCCCTTCGATCAAATTTTTTATTGCGGAACCAAGCGGGGTAAAGTGATCTCCGGCAAAATATACCAGAACGTCGTGAGAACGATTGTGCGCCGGCAGGGACGAAAATAGTCCAAAGTGTCAGGAATTCCGGGATCTAAACTACAGTGCGCGCGATAGCGCAAAACCCACCGCAACAAAGATCAATCTCTCTGCATTTTCGGAATCACGGCTCTCACGCCATCTGCAAGATCAGTTGCAATCTGCAATGGCGACTTTCAAATCTCGATCGGAGCATGCCGCTGCCGTGCGCGAGCCATATTTAAGACGGGAGTAATCCAAATCGGCCCGCGACGACCGCCGCAGCAACAGACATCGCCATGGCCCAGAGCGGACTGCGCGGCGACATCGCGACGAAGCTCGCCGAAACGACCGTGACAATGGTTGTAAACCGGTCGGAATCGGCGCCGCGCGCCAAAAGATAGCCATTGGCCGCCATCAGGCCCACGGCCACGGGGGCCAAGGCCTTTTTCAGCAGCGCCAGCCATGGCGCTTCCCCGGCGCGCCTCATCGCCCGCGCGGCGGCGAAAGCGAGCAGCGAGGCCGGGGCCAGAATGCCCAAGGTTGCCACGACAAGCCCAGCGAGACCATCGAGACGCCAGCCGAACAAGCTGAAGACAATCACATTCGGCCCCGGCGAGACCTGTGCGATGGCGAAGGCTTCGGCGAATTTTCTCGCGGACATCCAGTGCGCCTCGGTCACGATCTGGCGTTGCGCCTCGGGAAGAGCCGCCGTCGCGCCGCCCACCGCCAAAAGAGAAATCCCGGCGAAGCGCAGAAAGATCTGACTGAGCAGGTCGTCCTTCATTCCCGCCCACCCGCAAGAATGAAGCTTGCCGGAAGCAGAAGGCAAAGAACGAGCAGAAGGGGCGCGCGCGCAATGGCGGAACCAAGAAAGGCCGCAACCGCCACAATCGCCACACGCGGGCCGGGGCGAATTCTGATTGTCATTTTCACCGCCGTGCCGAGCACAAGGCCGGCAGCGGCCGCCGGCGCCCCGAGCAAAGCTGCGTGGATGTCCGGCAAATGTGCGAAACGCGCGAAAAGGCTCGCTACGGTGACAAGAAGGGCGATCGGCGCGATGAGCAGCCCAGCGAGAGCGACGAAGGCCCCGACGCCGCCATGGAATCTCTCGCCCAGCATCACCGCGAGATTGCAGGTATTCGCGCCCGGCAACGCCTGGCACAGCCCGATCAAGGTTGCGAATTCCGGGTCATCGAGCCAACGCCGATCATCGACAATGATCGTCCTCGCCATTGGCAACGTTCCCCCGAAGGCTAGCGCGCCGAGCTTCAAAAAGCCGAGAAACAAGTCGATGCGTCGCATTCTCTAAACCCTTTTGAAGGCCTAAACTTTTCGCTCAGATAATATTCATTCGGACGAATGCTTTGGATCACGCCCGCAACGGTCGTGTGCAATTGTGGCTCAGCCGAGGCAGATCTTCTCTTCCAGGCAGCTTTTAGCGTCATTTAAAAAAATTTTATTTCGCTATCGTAGGTGAAGGGGAAGATCGACCTGACGGTTATGATCCACCCTTGCCTTTAAAGGCAAAGCTG
>JAJXYV010000202.1 GCA_021780435.1 Pseudomonadota bacterium | reverse complement strand
GGCCGGATGCGCCGTCGCCCTCCAGCGCCAGGCGATAGATCAGCCGCACGGTGTCGGCGTGCAGCGGATCGATCTCCAGCTTCTTTTTGATTTTGGCGCCGCGCTGCTCGGCGGCGACGACGCGATAACCGATCGGCGGCAGCGCGCCGTTCCAAAAACCCTGCCGGGCGTTTTCCTTCTGGGCGCGCAAGACGTGCTTGGCGTTCTCCTTAGACTGGTATTCGTCGAACAGCGCCATGATCTGCCGCATCATGACGTGCATCGGATCGTCGCCCATCTCCTGGGTGATCGAGATGAGCTTCACGCCATTTCGGGCAAGCTTGCGGACGTAGAACTCCAGCTCGAAATGATCGCGGAAAAAGCGGCTGAACGAATGGACCACGACCACGTCGAAGGGCGCGGGCTTGGACGTGCCCGCCTCGATCATGCGCTGGAACTCGGGCCGGCGGTCGTTGGTGGCCGAGGCGCCGGCCTCCACAAAGGTCTCGACGAGCTGATAGCCGCGCGAGGCGCAATAGGCTTCGCCCTGCCGCTTTTGATCCGGGATGGAGACATCGTGCTCGGCCTGCCGCGCTGTCGAGACGCGCAGGTAAAGGGCGGCGCGCAGGGGGATTGTGGAAGCGGTCATGCCGGGCCTCCTTCGGCAGCGGCCTCGTCAGGCGACAACACGGCGACACCGAACTGCAGGAAATGCTTCGTGTTGCGGGTGACGATGACGAGTTCATGCGCTGCGGCGATACCGGCAATCACGGCATCGGCCATGCCGGGATCGTGACCGGCCGCAAGCGCCTTCGCTTCCAGCCGCCCGCCGATTGCGGCAGCCTGCGCGTCAAAGCCAATGATCTTGTCATCGTATGTGGAGACAAGGCCACTGAGCCATGCTTTCAGGCTCGCGGCCTTCGCCGTTGCCCCTTTGTGATCGAGAAGCGCGATCCCCTTCTCGATCTCATGAATGGAGACAACCGACAGGAATAGCCGGCCGTCGCCGTCCATGCGATCGAGCCAGCTGAGGAAGTCGGCGGACGCTTCTGCCCTCGACGGCGCCAGCATGGAGACGACGTTGGTGTCGAGAAGAAAGCCGCTCAAAGCTCGACATTCCGCGATGGCTTGCGGTTACGCGTGAACTCTCCGCCTGGGAATGTCCTGAGATAGCTGACAAGGCCAGCCCGTTTGCGTTGGAGAGCCTTACGCGCGATCTCCGCCGCCTCGACCGAGACCAAGGCCGCGACGGGTTTGCCATGACGGGTGATGGTCACGATCTCTCCTTTGACGGCTTCATCGACAAGGCTGGAAAAACCGGCCTTGGCGTCTCTGAGGTTGATGGTCAGCATGTCGCGCCTCCATATGTGGCCATATATGACTACATGTAATCCATTGGAGGGCGGATTTCAACGCCGATTTCGACGCCTGGAGCATCATCCGCCGGGGCCGAACAGTTCATCGAAGATGTCGCCGAACCATTGCTCGAACACCTCGATCTCGGCCTCTGTGACCGGAACGGGGCGCGGCCAATCGTCGATCACGGTCCAGGTGGACAGGTCGTGTTTGGGCGGTCGGCCCATAGGAACATGGTATCCCAACAGCGCCTCAAGCTGTTCCGACGCCGTGGGCGGCCTGACGCGCCGGGAGCGGGACAATGTGCGATCAGACGCCATCGAGGCCGCGCCCGCTTCCCGGTCGCCACGCCACGGGATCGGCGATCCAGCGATTGATGTCGGATTCCCGCCAGCCAGCGCCGTTGACGCTGATCTTGATCCGAGGCGGGAATGTGCCCTCGGCGATTTTGCGGTAGATAGTGGACCGGGACAGGCCGGTCCTGGCGAGAACGGTTTTCAGGCGGACGATACGGTCTGCTACGGGCATGGCTGCGCTGCCTCCTGCCGGGTGTTTCTGACGATTGCCGCGACCAGACAGGGAGAGGATTTGTTGATGTGCAATAGATATTTAGCGGTCGTAGTCGTGTGGCGTAGAGGCGGCGGAAGATAGGATAGTTCTACAGTCCGATACCCCGGCCTCTGCCGAGGTCGATGCCGTGCGTGAAGGCGAGTTCCAGTCCGAGTCGGCGGCCTGCTTCGAATGAGATGCCGAGTTCGCGCTTGCGGCCTTCGAGGATCGATTCAAGCTGCGGATCGCGTTCGAGGCTCTTTGCCATGTCGCCCATCGCCGACCGCGTGGCCTGGTAACCGGACATGTCGCCCGCCTCATACTGCCGCTGG
This sequence comes from Pseudomonadota bacterium, assembly GCA_021780435.1. Classification (GTDB taxonomy): domain Bacteria; phylum Pseudomonadota; class Alphaproteobacteria; order Rhizobiales; family Beijerinckiaceae; genus Rhodoblastus. The sequence continues at coordinate 1,260 of JAJXYV010000202.1, read as the reverse complement.
CTGGCCTGGCCGAGTTCCCGCCAGCGTTCGACGAAGCGGTCGGCGCGCCGGGCCGGGTCGAGGCGGAGTTCGGTTTCGAGCTGAAGCGCGCGGACAGCGCGGGCAACGCGGCCCGATCCGGCCTCATGGGCGAGGTCCAGATCCTTCTTGTAGGCGGCCTCCGCGTCGCGCCATCCATACGGGCGCACTTGCTCGAAGGCGTCGCGGGCCTTGTTCAATTCCTTCACCTGCTCGGGGCTGGCCTTGCCGCCCCGCTCCTGTGTTTCGAAGATCGCATCCACGGCGCGCCCATGTCGGATGAGCGCCTTCGTCCGGGCCTTGCGCAGCGCCTCCTCCGGGTTTTCCGGGGCCTCCTTCTCCGGCGCAACAGGTTCTCGCCGCCCGATCTCCACATCCGCGCTTCCCCTTTCCGGCCCCCATACGCCGCCATGGCCGGACGCGGGGCCTCCCGACAGGCGCAGGCCGTCGCAAATGCCACGCACCTTCTCGGGGACCTGCTTGACGATCTCGACAACCCGCTCCATCCGCTCGCGGAACGTGATCCCGCGCCGCTCGGCATAATCCCGCGCCGGATCAAGCCGCTCGTAATCCGACGCCATGTCCTTGGCCCGGTCGCGCGACAGGGCGCCGACAAGCCGGTCCTGGCTGGAGAAGTCATCATGGCCGTAATGCAGGTCCATGCCGTCCCTGTGCCGCGACAGGGCGACATAGCTCGAATGCGCGTCCAGGCCCGGCGTCGCCAGGACATGGGCGCGGTCCACGGTCAACCCTTGAGCCTTATGGATGGTCGCGGCATAGCCGTGGTCGATGCGGTCGTAATCCTTGAGGTCGAACGAGACGCTGCGCCCATCGTCGGCGCGCACGGACATGGATCGTGCGCTGACCTCAACGATGGTCCCGAGCGTGCCGTTCTTCACGCCAAGGCCGCGCTCGTTTTGCAGGAACATCACGCGGTCTCCGGCGGCAAAACTGCGTTCGCCGCGTTCGACCGCCAGGCGCACGTCATCGGCGAGATCGCCGGCGTCCCGCATTTTTTCGCGGGCGGCCTCGTTGAGGGAACGCACCTCGTCGTTCGTATGGGTGAGGATGACGCGGCTGCGGTCAGGCGACGCCCGCCGGTCGCGGTCCCAGCGCTCGACCAGATTCTTCCGCGCATCATCCCGCGTCGGGGCTGGGTGGACCATGCCATGCGTGTCATAGACATGGAGCGCCTCGCCGGTCCGGCCGGTCGCCAGATCGCGCGTGGCGTCGCGCTGCCAG
>JAJXYV010000033.1 GCA_021780435.1 Pseudomonadota bacterium | reverse complement strand
AGGCTCAAAAAACATTCAAGAAATTGTCGAATCGACTTTGGGTCAGATCTTTTGAAACGTTGTCCATTTGCAACAAGCTTCCGAAATGTGGCCCCTCAGTAACTTTACGATCATTGCCTTATCGCGCCGAACCGTTTTAATTCTCTTCCGGAAGCTGATCGGAAACGCCGAAATTTTTCGCAAGACGTTTAATGGTGCGTCGGAATGCCGCGAACGCTTTATAAAATAATACTTGTCACGACAGCTGTTGCCTCGTGCCTTTGGCGTCAATCGGCCGTTGCGCAGCAAATTGCGCAGGCGCCACAACCGGCCGACTCGATGTCGCCGCCGATTTTTGCATCGGCGCCCAATATTGCATTGTCGGCGCCCAATGTTGCAGTGTCGACGCCCGGCGTCGGGTGGGGGCCAGAGCTCACCTCCGGCATTTCCGTATCGGACACATACGACGACAACATCTATGCGTCTCCGACCAACAAGGTCGCGGACCAGATTCTGATGATCAATCCGTTCGCGAATATGCGTTTTTCCAACGCGAACGGACAACTCGATTTGGGCGGCAACGCCGCCCTTGGCCGCTACGCGACCTTTTTCGACGAAAATTATAATGATTACACCGTCTATGCGAAAGGTCGGTACAACCTCCTGCCGATGCTGACCGTGACGGCCGGCGCCTCGTACTCATTTCTTCATGAACCGCGATATTCACCCGATTATCAGCCGGGCATCGTGCCCATCAGCCCCATTACCTACAGCCTGGCGAGCGTCTATGCCGCGGCCCTCTATAAATTCGACCAGAACTCGCTCCGGTTCGGCTGGACTTATGACAATTACAACTACAACAATGCACCGCTGGTCGGTGGCGGCACGCTCGACAACTATGACCGAAACCGGGAGGTGCAGACGCTTGGCGCGCGGGCCGGGCATTGGCTGGACGAAAACAATGAAATATTTGGGTTATTGACCTACGACAACCGCCATTACTTCCAGCCGGTGGACAATTACGGCTTCCAGAAAAGTTCGGACGGCGTCCGCTTTGACGCCGGGCTGGATCACAAGATAGCTTCGACTCTGGATAGCGAAATTTATGGCGGCGTCATTTATCAGCATTACGACGACCCACGTTTCGCATCGATCGTTGTTCCGGACTTCGGCGGGCGCGTAAAGTGGACCGGCCTCGCCAATACGACGATGGTGGCGCAACTGGAGCGAACGATCGAGGAAACGGACCTCGGAGCCATCAGCCCGTACCAGTGGGACGTCTCCGGATATGTGCAGACCGCTTTAACCCTCGACATCGTTCACTGGATCCGACCCGATTTGCGGGTCAATGCAAGCGCGTCCTATTACTTCGATGAGTTTTACGGCTATGGCGTCTCGCGCACCGACCAGGTTCAATCCTACGGCCTTGGCATCCGGCAATATGTGACGCCGCTGTTTTACATCGGCGCGGATCTGTCGCGCACCAGCCGCGACTCAACGGATTTGAGCGAAAGCTATGTCGACACCCGCGCGATGCTTCGGGCCGGGCTGGTTCAGGAACCGGCCTACAAGCCGGACGATCTCCTTAAACCCGACGTCACGATCGATTCCCAGGGTCGTTTTTACGCCGGCCTGAAGACCGGGGTGAGCAACGTTCAGACGATGCTGATGGGATCGCGCGGCAGCGGCGGCAGCAACCAGGCGGACTTCGGCGACGAAGGTTGGGCGGGCGGCGCCTTTGCCGGCTACGCTTTCTATTTTGCAGACTGGTATCTGGCCGTCGAAGGCGAACTCGACAAAACCAGTGGCGGGTGGACCCACCAGCATGTCCCCAATGAACGGGTATTTTCCGTAACAACCGACTACAGCTTTGGCTTCTCCGGCGCCATCGGGCATTCGTTCGCTGGAGGCACGATGCTCTATGCCAAGGGGGGCATGAACTTCGCGGATTTTCTGACGAACTATCAACTTGGCGCCGACAGTTCCCAGGGTCACCGCACCGAACCGGGACTGAGCGTCGGCTTCGGCGCGTCGGCGCCGCTGACGCCGCAACTCGCGGTCCGGCTGGAGCACACCTATACGTCCTATCGCGATTACAACATCAATTGCTGCGTAAAGCCGGCGGGCGGGACGCCGGATAATTTTTCAAACTACGAGACGCTGACTTCGATCGGGCTGGTTTACACATTCGGCGGAGATCCCCAGGCGACGAAATCGGCTGACGTCAATTACCGCGGTTTCTATCTCGGCCTCCAGGGCGGGCAAGACGCGATGTCGACGTCGAACAGCGGACCGCGCGATGCGGGTACGACTTTGACGGCGAATTATGGCGACCTGGGCTATACGGCCGGCGTGTTCGGGGGATATGGGGCGCAGATCGATCAATTCTATGTCGGCGGCGAACTCGAAGTCGAAATTGGCAAAACGAATTCGGACCACGAACGCGATCCCTCTGGCCGCCATTCCGCAGTGGAAAAGGAATGGGACTGCGGCGCCAGCGTCCTCGGCGGCTATGTCGTGAACCAGACCGCGCTGCTTTACGGCCGCGTCGGCGTTGCGGAAACCCGGTTCCAGGCCAATTATGCGACCGGAGACAAGAACATCTCGGCGCCCTTTAACGTAGCTGGCTTGCGATTCGGCGCCGGCGTCGCATTTCCAATGGCGAACAATGTCTTCGTGCGGGCCGAATACACCCACACCGCTTATCCGGCGTTCAACTTGGTCGCGACACCCAAGGATACGGAATATTATCAACCCGCCGACGACCTGTTCCGGGTCGGCGTCCTGTATCAATTCTCCGCCAATTGAAGTTGCGATTGGGGAGTTTGCCTGGACTGTCCTTGGAGCACGGGCTTATTCTCATCGCAAAGACTTGCGCTGGTCGCCGCCGGCTTCAGCGTCGAACTGAGTTCACCGTTCGCGGGCGCCCGCCCAGCCACATGCGGAATGCGGCGTCACTGCGGTTCATTGCCCCCTCGGAGCCGCCGATACGGCATGAGCGCCAAAATCTCCGCCCCGATCCAGGGACTCGCTGTCTGATCCGAAGACTGCCGACCAAGCCATAAGTCCCCGTAGTACTACGGATTTGCAGCCCTCAATCTGGGCTACTAACTAAGGCTCAGGCGCAGTCGCCCGCGCGGGGTTTTGAGCTTATCCGCACACGAGGTCAGCAGATCGTTGAGGGGGAAAGCAGGATGGCTCAACGCGCGATTGGCTCCTTTGCGCGTTCCTGCCGTCACGCAAGCAGCGGAAGACGGGAACAACCCATTCCGCAGCGCAATTTGGGGGAAGGCCGGCGGTCCTCGACGCGCCGGCGTCATGATGTTTCCCGTCGACGCAGCGTCGTCGCCCCCTCCGGGGCGCATCGGGGAGCCAGGAAATGGCTGCCGACGGGGAAATGGCGACTTTTTATGGAGAGTGGTTATGACAACTAGAAAAATCAAAAAAATCGCTACTTCTGTTCCGACCCTCGTGCTAGCGGCTGCGCTTGCCATGGGCTC
>JAJXYV010000013.1 GCA_021780435.1 Pseudomonadota bacterium | reverse complement strand
AAGGCGCCAGCGCCTCGGAATCCGAAGGCGGCGACGGCACGCGGCTGTTTTCGGCGCTCAACGCCGGCCTCGCCGATATCGCGCCCGAGCGGTTGGGCGCGGTCATCATGGTGACCGACGGCCAGGTCCATGACATTCCGCCTTCGCTCGCCGCCGCCGGCTTCAAGGCGCCGCTGCATGCGCTGATCACCGGCCACGCCGAAGAGCGCGACCGCCGGATGGTTATGGTCGAGGCGCCGCGCTTCGGCCTGATCGGCAAGGACATCACCTTCGCCGTCAAGGTCGAGGAGACCAACGGGCCGGGCGATCCCGTGCCGGTCACGGTGCGGCGCGACGGCGAGATCGTCACCCGTGTGCTGGCGCGTCCGGGCGAGCCGGTGAAGATTCCGCTCCGGCTCAATCACGGCGGCAAGAACGTCCTCGAATTCGACGCCGAGCCGCTTCCCGGCGAACTTACCGAGATCAACAACAAGGCGGTGGCGACGGTCGAGGGCATTCGCGACCATCTCAAGGTCCTGCTCGTTTCGGGCGAGCCCAATCCGGGCGAGCGCGCGTGGCGCAACCTTCTGAAGTCCGACCCCAATGTCGAACTGGTCCATTTCACCATCCTGCGCCCGCCGGAAAAGCAGGACGGCACGCCTTTGCGCGAACTGGCGCTGATCGCCTTTCCCACCGCCGAACTGTTCGGGCGCAAGATCGTCGATTTCGACCTGATCGTCTTCGACCGCTATTCCAACATGGGCCTGCTGCCGCCGGCCTATTTCGACAATATCGTCCGCTATGTGCGTGACGGCGGCGCGTTCGCCATCGTCGCCGGGCCGAATTTCGCCGAAGCCGACGGGCTCTATTACACGCCGATCGGCAAGGTGGTTCCGGCGCGGCCGACTGGCGACGTGTCCGAGGGGCCGTTCCGCGCCGCGCTGTCGGACATCGGCGCGCGCCATCCGGTGACCCGCGACCTTCCGGGCGGGCAGAGCAAACCGCCGGCCTGGAGCGAGTGGTTCCGTCAGGAAAAGGCGACCCTCGAACGGGGCGCCCCGGTGCTTTCGGGGGTCGATGGCGCGCCGCTGCTCGTGCTGTCGCGCGAGGGCAAAGGCCGGGTGGCGCTGCTGCTGACAGACCAGAGTTGGCTCTGGGCGCGGGGTTTCGAGGGCGGCGGACCCTATGTCGACCTGATGCGGCGCATGGCCCATTGGCTGATGAAAGAGCCGGAACTCGAGGAGGAGGCCCTGCGCGCGACGGCGCGCGGCCGCGACCTGACCGTCGAGCGCCAGACTTTGGGCGACAAATCGGGGCCGGTTCATCTCGTCGCGCCTTCGGGCAAGGCGCAGGACGTGGCGCTGGCGCAGGTCGCGCCCGGCCTGTTTCGCGCCCAGGTCAAGGCCGAGGAATTCGGCCTCTACCGCGCTAGCCAGGGCGATCTGAAGGCGCTGGTCAATGTCGGCCCGGAAAATCCACTGGAATATCGCGAGGTCGTCTCGACGACCGAGAAACTACGGCCACTGGCCGAGGCGAGCGGCGGTTCGGTGCGGCGCATCGGCGCGGACGGAACCAGCGCGATCGCCATGCCGCGCATTGTCGCCATGGGCGATAGCCCGGTCTACGCGGGCTCCGACTATATCGGCGTTCGGCGCACCGAGGCGAGCATGGCCCGCGGCCTCAAGCTGACGCCGCTGGCGGTCGGCTGGTTCGGGCTTCTCGTCCTGCTGGGCGCTTTGGTCACGGCCTGGGCGTGGGAGGGACGGCGGGCGAAATCAAACGCCTGACGTCACCGCGCCCTTGTGGCCTTCGAGCGCGCCGGACCGCAATTCGCAATAGAGGATGCGGCCGGGATCGACGGGGCCGGGCATCTGGAACTGGCCGAAGGGCGCGCGCTTGAAGCCCATGCGCTCATAAAGAGGCGGGTCGCCGACGAGGACCACGAGGCCATGGCCTGCGGCGCGGGCGGCGTCGAGCGATTTCATCGTCAAAGCCTCGCCGAGCCCCCGCGAGCGGAAGGCCTCCTCAACCGTGAGCGGGCCGAGCAGCAAAGCGGGCGCGCCGCCAATGGCTATTCGCGTCATGGTGTTGGCCCCGACCAGCATCCCGCCAATCCGCGCCAGAAAGGACAGGCTCCAGTCCGGCTCGACGCCCTCGCGCAGGCGATAGGCGGTCTTGGCGAATCGTCCGGGACCGAAGGCGCGCTCTTCCAGTTTCAGGATGGCGGGCCGGTCGGCGGGCGCGGCGTGGGAGAAGTCGAGCGAAAGGTCGGTCATGGGGTTTTCCTGCGGCTTTTCCTAACGCCAGCCGCGCCGGGGGGGAAGCGGCAAATCGCCGCCGCCGCAAAAAGAAGCGCCGGCCGCGATGTCGCGACCGGCGTCTGAAAAGCTCGAGGCCCTGGCTTACTTGGAGCCGTCAGCCTTGAACTGGGAGATATACGCCCAGACATTGGCGCGGTCGGCGTCGTTCGGCAGGCCGGCGAAGGGCATCTTGTTGCCCGGAACCTTGGTCTTGGGCGCTTCGATATAGGCAAGGAAATTCGCCTCGTCCCAGGTGAAGCCGGCGTTCTTCATGGCGTCGGAATAGCTATAGCCCTCAGCGGTGCCAGCCTTGCGGCCATTGAGACCGTTCAGTTCGGGGCCGACGACGTTCTTCGCGTTCGGGCCAATCTGATGGCAGGCCTTGCACTTCATGAAAACCTTCTCGCCCGCGGCCGGATCGCCCGCGGCGAAAGCGGTGGAGGAGGCGAGAGCGAGCGCGGCGGCGGCCGACAACGCTTGGATGAGCTTCATGTAAGATTTCCTTCCTGACGACGGGATCACGAACCCGAATCGGTGCAGACGTTCACGGCGCTTGACGGGGGAGCGTCTTGCGCGCCTCAATCTAGGCGGTGGAAACGCCGATGACAATCGCTTCCGCTTTTCCGCGGCGCCCGACTTTGGCGCCTCCAATTGTCGCAGCAGGAGAAAGCCTTGGCCGATCTTGAACAGGCGCGAGGGCTTCTTTGGTCGCGGTTCGGCTTCCCGGATTTCCTGCCGGGACAGGGCGAAGCGGTCGCCGCGGCGCTTGACGGCGAGGACCTCTTCGTCCTGAGGCCGACCGGCGGCGGCAAATCCCTCGTTTATCAGCTGCCGGCTCTCCTGCGCCCGGGCCTGACCCTGGTGGTTTCCCCGCTCGTCGCGCTGATGCGCGACCAGGCGCAGAAGCTCGACCGGATAGGGATCGCGGCCGCGGCCCTGCACGCCGAGCTCCCCGGCGACGAATGGCGGCGAATCCGCGAAGGACTCGGCAGGCGGCGCCTGAAGCTGCTCTATCTCGCGCCGGAGCGGCTCGCCGATTCCGAAACGCTGGCCCTGCTGCGGGAGGGCGATGTCCGGACGATCGCCGTAGACGAGGCGCATTGCGTTTCGCAATGGGGTCATGATTTCCGCCCCGATTACCGCCGTATCGCCGCGGCCGCCGAATTTTTCGGCTTCCCCCAGATCATTGCAACGACCGCGACCGCCGCGCCGCGCAGCCGGGCCGATATCATCGATAACCTGTTTTCCCGCCCGCCGCGCCTTTTCGTCGGTTCGTTCGGCAGGTCGACGATCGCGCTCTCCGCGGCGCCGCGCCGCGGCGACGGGATGGCGCAGGTCGTGGAGCTGGTTGCGGCGCGGCGGGGGCGGGCCGGTATCGTCTATTGCGGCTCCCGAGCCGCGGCGGACCGTCTCGCCGCCGCGCTGGGCGAGGCCGGGCTCCCCGCCGCCGCCTATCACGCCGGCCTGCCGACCGATCTTCGCGCGGCGCGGCAGGACGAATTCCTGACGCGGACCGACATGACGATCGCCGCGACCATCGCCTTCGGCCTCGGGATCGACAAGCCCGACGTCCGCTTCGTCATCCATCTCGATCCGCCCGATCATCTCGAAACGCTTTATCAGGAGACGGGGAGGGCGGGGCGCGACGGCCGGCCGGCGGAAGCCATAACCCTTTATTCGCCGCGAGCCATGGCGGAATTGCGCGCCGCGCGCTTCGAACTCGCGGCGATCGACCCCATGGCGGCGGAGCGGGCCGGCGCACTGCCGCGTTATTGCGATACGGAAGCCTGTCGCGAACAGGTTCTTCTGGGCGCGCTCGGCGAAACGGCGGCGTCCTGCGGGCGCTGCGACAATTGTCGGCGCGGCGCGGGCGGGCTTCGCCGGGCTGCGCGCGTGATCCGTCACGCGACGATCGACGCGATGGCGCTGGCGCGGCACGGCTTGCGCGGTGGCCTGTCGGGTTTTGCGGCCCGCCCTTTCCCTGAATCGGATCGCGAGCCTCCTGCGCCCGCTGCGGGGGACGAGGTCGGCGCGCGGCCCGCGCTCACCGTCGCACAGGCCCGGCGCCTCCGCCGCCTGCGCGCGGCGCGGCTCGCCATCGCACGGAAGGCGGGCGTCGCGCCCGTCCAGGTCGTCAGTGAGGACTCGTTGATTCGAATGGCCGAATCGCCGCCATCGAGCCTTGCCGAACTCGTCGAAACCTATGGCGACGCGAGCGGACTCCTTTCACGCCACGGTCTTTCTCTTGTTGAAAACGCGATTCTTTGAACTGGCGGAGCTTGCATGCGGCGCGGGCTGTTTAGCGCCTTGATTCGTTGTGGTTTTGCGCGTCAAAAAATTGCCTGACGCGGGATAGATTGCCGCCTACATAACATTTGGGACGTTCACCCTTTGTTAAGGTTTGTCCGTGCGCCCGCCAGAGCGGGCTTGCGGCTTCTGGAATGTTCCGACCATGATGCAATCGATCAATCTTTCCTCGCTGCCGGACGCGCTTCCAGTGCCGAGCCATGTCGCGCGTGGCGCGCAGGGTGGCCCCCGCCAAGGCAAGCCGCTGCCGTTGCCGCTGGATTTCCTGGTCAAGCCGCGTCACACGCTCGATGTTCGTTTCGATCCAGCGACGCGGACGGTCTGGTGCGCGATGCGCCACGAAAACAGCGTCAGCTGGACCTCGCCGCTGCTGCGCGAACTCAATGCGCTTTACGGCGACATCCGCGCGCTTCACGCCGGCGCGCAATTCGACGACCCGCCGATCCGCTTTTTCGTCGGAACTTCGGCGCGGCCCGGCGTTTTCAGCATGGGCGGCGACCTTGCCTATTTCCTCGACCGCGTGCGCGCTCGCGATGTCGAAGGCCTGCGGCGATACGCCTATGCCTGCGTCGAGGCGGTGTACAACAATTATCACGGCTTCGAATCGCCGGTCGTCACCATCGCGCTCCTCGAAGGCGACGCGCTCGGCGGCGGGCTGGAGGCGGCGTTGAGCTGCCAGTTCGTGATCGCGGAGCGGGGAATCAATCTCGGCTTTCCCGAGGCCTTGTTCCAAACATTCCCCGGCATGGGCGCCTATAGCCTGGTGGCGCGGCGCCTCGACGCCGCCCGCGCCGAGAAGCTCATTCTCAGCGGACGCATGTACAAGTCCGAGGATTTCTACGACATGGGGCTGATCGACATCCTGGTCGAGAAGGGCGAAGGGCCGGAGCGGGTCCGTGCTTTCATCGCGGAAAATACGCGGCGCCACAAGATGCTCGGCGCTGTCGGCAAGGTGCGCCGGCGCGTCGCACCCTTGACTCTGCAGGAATTGCGCGATGTCACCGATATCTGGGTCGAGACGGTGATGGATCTCGCGCCGATCAATTTACGCAAGATGGAAATGCTGGCCCAGTCCCAGGACCGGCTGTTTGACCAGACGGCGAGCCAGAGATTCGGCGAATGAAAACGATGCGCTGCGATGCACGCCGGGGATGCGGTCCCGTCTTCGCGGCGCTTCGGTTCGTGATCCCCTGAAACAAGGAAGCCTTCCGCGATGAGGCGTTCGCGGAAGGCTTCCTGTTGGTCGCCGCTCTGTCTGGATTGGAAGCAAGGCCGGGAGGAGAGCCTCGCTTCGGTTCATCCGGGCGGCGAGATCGGCGACTCGTCGCAGTCGGTTCCTTTTGCCGCCAATGTCACCAAACAACGGCAAGCATGGCTGTCATGAAGGCAAAGGCGGCGCAAATCGAGAGAATTTCGACCTTGATCGCTGATGTCATCATCGTGCCCCCAAAATTCGGGATGAAGCGCAACAGCAGCTAACTCGCGGAAATCTGGCTTCGACTTCATCCTTGACGCATTAACGAAGTGTAAATTTTGCGACAGTTTCCAACAATTCCAAATGGCGGGCAGCGACGGCTGAACTTACGGCAATCGGGCTATAAATGCACAATTGTTATGCATGCGCCGGCAATGTCGCTTTTCGCGCGATTGCCGCTCGATCGCGCAGTAGTCGCGATGCGCACGATCCTCCATCGCATCGGCGCGCTGACCGCCGCCTTTCCGCCACATTGGGACGAATTTTATCCATTAACCATCTTGCTTGAGGGGAGATTAACGCTCCGGCCGCAGGAATCGCGCTATGGCGCGTCGCGGTCTAACTCTTCTTCTGCTCGTCGTCGGGCTCGGCGGCCTCGCCGGATGCTCGAAATGGGAGCGCGCTGAACGCCCGGCCTGGCGGACACGCGCGGAGGACGCCTGTTTCGCCCGCCATCTCGTCGCCCTCACGCCCTATGTGCAGCCGGCCGTCCGTGAGATCGACGGGCCTTCGATCTGCGGCCTGACCAAACCGCTCAAGGTCACCGCCCTGCAGGGCGGGCAGGTCCTGTTCAGTTCGACTCAGACCCTTGATTGCTCGATGGTCGCGGAACTCAATTCATGGCTGGCCGAAGTCGTCCAGCCTGCAGCGCAGGCGCGCTTCGGCCAGAATGTCGTCGAGGTCGAGTCGATGGGCTCCTATTCCTGCCGCAGCATGAACCATCAGTTCGGCGCGCGCTTGTCGGAGCATTCCTTCGGCAACGCGCTCGACCTCGGCGGCTATCGGCTCGCCGACGGCAGGCGCATCACCTATGTCCGCGATTGGACCCATGGCGACCCGCAGACCCAGGCTTTCCTGCGCGACATCCACGGCGGCGCCTGCGACCATTTCGCGACCGTGCTGAGCCCAGGTTCGAACCCGTTCCATTACAATCACATGCATGTCGATCTCGCCATGCATGGCATGACCTCGTCGGGGCCGCGCCACATCTGCAAGCCCGAACGCGAGAACACGATCGCGCCGCAGCCGAAGGACAATCTGCCCGAGACGCCCGATTTCGACGACGATCTCGACATCGCCCAGGCCGGCGCGCCGCGCGGAGCGGGCTCATTCGCGACAAACGGGGGCAGTCTGGCGCTCGCCGCCGCCGCGCCGGTCACCCCGGTCGCCCTCCATCGCGAGGCGGCGCCTGTTCTGGCTTCCGCCGCGCCGCCGCCGCCTCCGCCGCGCCGACCGGGCGGCTTGAGCCCGGTCACATTGCACGCGGAATTGCCTGATACGCCATTGCCTCCCCGCCGGACCGGCCATGCCGCCATGCGTGAGGACGGGGCCTTCGTGCCCGAGGGCGCGCCGTCCGATTTCGATCTCCCTCCGCGCTGATCCGGGGCGGGCTCAGTCCTCGTCGTCTTCGAGATCCTCGTCGTCGTCGAATTCGATCAGCGACAGGCAGGCGGCGGGAACCGTCGCCGTGCGGATCGCATCGTCACTGTCGGCATACCAGGTCAGTTCAACCTGGTCCTTGGTCTGCCGCACCACGGTCATGCCGCGTCCGCCGGATTTCAGCTGGACGACTTCGCCGGGTTTGAAGTCCATCGTGTTCCTCGTTCGCTCTATTCGTCGTTCACTCGGGGGCCAGACGAATCGACCGCCCTCACGGCCATTTCACTATGGGCGGCATGGATGACAAAATTGAATCGACATTGCCCCCCGTCTTCAGGCCGAAAATCGTGCCGCGGTCATAGAGCAGGTTGAACTCGACGTAACGGCCGCGGCGGACCAGTTGCTCCTCGCGCTGCGCTGGTGTCCAGGCGCGGCCCATATTGGCCTCGACGAGGCCCGGATAGATGTCGAGGAAGGCCTCGCCGACGTTGCGGGTGAAGGCAAAGGCCGGATTGAAGGCGTCGCCCCCGGCCTCCAGATAATCATAGAAAACGCCGCCGATCCCGCGCGGCTCGTTGCGGTGCTTGAGAAAGAAATAGTCGTCGCACCAGGCCTTGAAGCGCGGATAATCCGCGACCGCATGGCCCTCGCAGGCTCGCCGCATGGCGGCGTGGAAGGCGATCGTGTCGGGATCGTCCTGGTTGCGCCGGGCGTCGAGCACCGGAGTCAGGTCGGCGCCGCCGCCGAACCAGGCGCGCGACGTGACCACCATGCGGGTGTTCATGTGCACCGCGGGGACATTCGGGTTCCAGGGATGGACGATCAAGGAGATGCCCGCCGCCCAGAAGCGAGGATCCTCATCGGCGCCTGGAATTTGCTTCGCGAATTCCGGCGCGAAGGTTCCATGGACGGAGGAGCAATGCACGCCAGCCTTTTCGAACAGCCTTCCCTTGAGCAGGGCCATCCGGCCGCCGCCGCCGGGGGCGCCGTCATGGTTCGTGCGCTCCCAGGGCGTCAGCTTGAAGCGACCCGGCGCCGCGCCCGGCTCGGCGAGGATGGAATCGTCGCGCCGCTCCAGCGTCTCGAAGGCTTCGACGATCCGCTTTTGCAGCGAGTCGAACCATTCCACCGCCGCCCGCTTGCGCACATCGAGAATCGTATCGTTCACGGAACCTCTCCTTCGGCGTCCGCAGACGCAAAACCATCAATCTGCCGCAGAGCCTCCCCCAAAACCATGGCCGCCGCCACCGCGACATTGAGGGAGCGCAGCCCCGCGCGCATCGGAATGCGCAGCCGGGCGTCGGCCGCCGCATGCGCCTCGGGCGAGGCCCCGGCGGATTCGCGGCCGACCATCAGGATGTCGCCGGAGCGGAAGGCGAAATCCGCATAGGCCGTGCAGCCGCCTGTGGACAGCAGCAAGAGCCTGCGGCGACTTGTCGCACGCCAATCCTCGAAGGCGCGCCACGAAGCGTGGCGCATGATCGACACGTGGTCGAGATAATCAAGGCCCGCGCGACGAAAATGCCGGTCGGTGATGGGAAAGGCGGCAGGCTCGATCAAGGCCGCGTCCAGGCCCAGACAGGCGCAGAGGCGCAGCATGGTTCCCGCATTCTGCGGGATTTCCGGTTGGAAAAGGGCGAGGCAAAGTGGCGCTGGCGCGGAGGTCATGGCGCTCGATAGCACCGCCCGTCCGCTTGGCCAATATTGTCGGCTTCCCGACGCCGGCGGTCCCGGCGCGCCGCGACTATGGACGGCCGCGGCCCTGACCTGCATCAAAGTGGAGCGCGTGTGGCGGCCAATGGCCGAAGATCGGGCGATTTCTTCGCCGCGTTCAAGCCTTTCGCCGGGACCCGGTCTATAGACAATAAAGCGGAAAGGCGCCAATAAGCGTCGCTTGCCCGATCAGGCTCGTCATGGTCCCTGAACGCGCCTCGCCGTCGCACGACGGCGCGCAATGGAACGCTGACGGACGATTTCGCCGCGCGCCGCCGATTCGCTCGAAGGCGCGCGAAACCGAAATGGCTTGGAGCGCGGGACGGCTGGAGAGCCGGCTCGGGTCGAAAAGCCAGATGAAAAATGGGGATTGAACTTGGCCAGCGCATCGACGGTCGCACCGACCCGCAGAGATTTTCTGTTCATCGCCACCGGGGCGATGGCCGCCGTTGGGGCGGCCGCCGTCGTGTGGCCGCTCATTAACCAGATGAGTCCTGACGCCTCGACACTGGCGATGGCCTCCACGGAAGTGGACATCGGCTCGATCCCCGAAGGCCAGATCGTCACGATCAAGTGGCGCGGCAAGCCGGTCTTCCTCAGCCATCGCACCAAGAAGGAAATCGAGGAGGCGCAGAACGTCGACGTCGCCACCCTGCGCGACCCGCAGCCCGATTCGGCCCGCGTGAAGAAGCCGGAATGGCTGATCGTCATCGGCGTCTGCACCCATCTCGGCTGCATCCCGCTCGGCCACGAGGGCGAATATGGCGGCTGGTTCTGCCCCTGCCATGGCTCCGTCTACGACACGTCCGGCCGCATCCGCAAAGGCCCGGCGCCGCTCAACCTTGCGGTTCCGGACTACGCCTTCCTGACCGACACGAAAGTCAGAATCGGCTGATCCCGGCCCCGCCGGACGAATTCGCCTGTCCCACCGAATTTTCAAAGAGATTCCACATGCACGGACACTCAACTTTCGAGCCGAAGAATGGCCTGGTGAAGTGGCTTGAGGCCCGCCTGCCGATCCTGAGCTTCATGCACGGCTCCTTCGTCGCCTATCCGACCCCGAAGAACCTCAATTACTGGTGGACCTTCGGCGCCATCCTCTCCTTCATGCTGATCGCCCAGATCATCACCGGCGTCGTGCTGACCATGCACTACACCCCGGAATCGACCATGGCCTTCGCCTCGGTCGAGAAGATCATGCGCGACGTGAACTGGGGCTGGATGCTGCGCTACGCCCACGCCAATGGCGCGTCCATGTTCTTCTTCGCCGTCTATATCCACATGTTCCGCGGCATCTATTACGGCTCGTACAAGGCCCCGCGCGAAGTGCTGTGGATCCTCGGCGTGATCATCTTCCTGCTCATGATGGCCACCGGCTTCATGGGCTATGTGCTGCCCTGGGGCCAGATGTCCTTCTGGGGCGCGACCGTCATCACCAACCTGTTCTCGGCGATCCCGCTGGTCGGCGACCAGATCACGGTCTGGCTGTGGGGCGGCTATTCGGTCGACAACCCGACCCTGAACCGCTTCTTTGCGCTGCACTACCTGCTGCCCTTCATCATCGTGGCCGTCGTCGGCCTGCATGTCTGGGCGCTTCATGTCGTCGGCCAGAACAACCCGGACGGCGTCGAGGTCAAGGACGTCGACAAGGACACCGTGCCCTTCACGCCCCATGCGACCATGAAGGACTCGCTGGGCCTGGCGGTCTTCCTGCTGCTCTACGCCTGGTTCATCTTCTTCATCCCGAACTACCTCGGCGATGCGGATAACTACATCCAGGCCAACCCGATGAAGACCCCGCCGCATATCGTGCCGGAATGGTACTTCCTGCCGTTCTATGCGATCCTGCGCTCGATCCCGAACAAGCTCGCGGGCGTCATCGCGATGTTCTCGGCGATCGCGGTGCTGGCCTTTCTGCCTTGGCTCGACACGTCGAAGGTCCGCTCAGCCAAGTATCGTCCGATCTACAAGGTTTTCTTCTGGATCTTCGCTGCGACCGCGATCGGCCTCGGCTATCTCGGCGCCATGCCTCCGGAAGGCGGCTATGTGCTGACGGCGCGCATCCTTTCCGTGGCCTATTTCTCCTTCTTCCTGATCGTCCTGCCGCTGCTTGGCCTGTTCGAAAAGACCAAGCCGGTGCCGCCCACCATTGCCGACGCAGTCCTTGCCAAGCACGGATCCGCTTCATCGGTTGCGGCGGGCGCCGCCTCCGCTCCCCACACCAAGGGCTGACCGGCCGATTTCGAGGAACAGAACAATGGCTTTCACCAAGAAGTTCGGAATTGCCGCGGCGGCCTTGCTGGGCGTCGTCGTCTTCTCAACCGCGACCCTGCGCGCCGAGGAAGGCGGCCCGGAGGAACAGCCGAAGCCGGCCCGCCAGAGCTGGTCCTTCGCCGGTCCCTTCGGCGCCTTCGACAAGGCGCAGTTGCAGCGCGGCTTCAAGATCTACAAGGAAGTCTGCTCGAACTGCCACGAGTTGCATATCCCGATCCGCACGCTGGCCCAGCCGGGCGGTCCTGGCTTCACGGAAGACCAGGTGAAGACGCTGGCCGCGACCTATACGGTCCACGACGGGCCGAACCTGCAGGGCGAGATGTTCGATCGTCCGGGCCGTCCGTCGGATTATTTCCCGGCGCCCTTCCCGAATCCGGAAGCGGCCGCGGCTTCGCTCGGCGCGCCGCCGCCGGACATGTCGCTGCTCGCCAAGGCGCGCAAATATGAGCGCGGCTTCCCGGCTTTCGTCTTCGACGCGCTGCCGATTCCCGGCGGCATGTATCAGGAGCTCGGCCCGGATTACATCTACGCGATCCTGAACGGCTATACCCACGACGACGACCCGAACTGGAACCTCTATTTCCCGGGTCACAAGATCGCCATGGGCAAGCCGCTGAGCCCCGGCCAGGTCGAATATGCCGACGGAACGCCGACCACGCTCGATCAATATGCGAAGGACGTCGCGGCCTTCCTGTACTGGGCGGCCGAGCCGACGCTGGAGCAACGCAAGCGCGTCGGCATCCGCGTCATGATCTTCCTGCTGGTCTTCGCCGGCCTGCTCTACTTCACCAAGAAGAAGATCTGGGCCGACGTCGCCCACTGATCACGCTTCGCGGAACCAAATGGCAAAGAGGCCCCCTCGTCGGGGCCTCTTTTGTTTAGTGACGCTCGGTCTCGGCAACCGTGTGCGCCGCGCGGCCGCCCTTGCGGCCGGCGGTCTTGGCCAGATCCTTGTCGCGGGCGAAACTGCGATTGGCGGGACTGACGCTGCGGCCGCCCTTGCGTCCCGCCTCGGCGGCGAGTTCGGCGTTCTGCGAAAAGCTCCTCTTTTCGCGTGGCACGCTTTCGCCGCCCTTGCGCGCGATGGCGCGCTGCTTTTCCGGATCCATCGAGGCGAACCCCCGAGCCTTCTTGATCGTCTCCATGTTTTGAACCTCAGGGCGCGCAGGATGCGCGCGGCAAACGGACTGTTAATGTCAACGCGCGAAAGGCTTTTTAGTCGCGCCTAATTTCACCCAGGCGCATCACGAAATCGTGAGCCTGGCCGCGCGTCGCGCTTCCGCCGGCTTGCAAGGCTATGATCGGTTCAGCGCAGGAGCTCCCCATGTCCCGCTATCGCACGGAAAAGGATTCCTTCGGACCGATCGAAGTCGCCGACGATCGGCTTTGGGGCGCGCAGACGGAAAGGTCGCTGCGCCATTTCGCCATCGGCGCGCAGGTCATGCCGCGCGAGATCGTCCATGCGCTTGCATTGGGTAAGAAGGCCGCGGCCAGGGTCAACGCCGAAATCGGCGCGCTCGATCCGAAGGTCGCCGCCGCGATTGTCGCCGCGGCCGAGGAAATCATGTCGGGCCGGCTCGACGATCATTTTCCGCTAAAAGTCTGGCAGACCGGCTCCGGCACCCAGAGCCACATGAATGTCAACGAGGTGATCGCCAATCGCGCCAATGAGAGCTTTGGCGCGGCGCGCGGCTCGAAGGCGCCGGTCCATCCCAACGACCATGTCAATCTCGGGCAGTCCTCGAACGATTCCTTCCCGACCGCAATGCATGTCGCGGCGGCGAAGGCGCTGACGCAGAACCTGTTGCCGGCGTTGCGCCAACTCGAGGAAAGCCTCACGGCGAAGGCGCGCGAATTTGTCGGCCTGATCAAGGTCGGGCGAACCCATCTCCAGGACGCGACGCCGATCACGCTCGGGCAGGAATTTTCCGGCTATGCCGCGCAGGTCGGCATGGGAATCGAACGGATCGAGCTGACGCTTCCGGGGCTTTATCAACTGGCGCAGGGCGGCACGGCGGTCGGCACGGGCGTCAATTCGCGCAAGGGCTTCGCCGAGAAATTCGCCCATGAGATCGCCCGTGAAACCGGCCTGCCGTTCCAGCCGGCGCAAAACGCCTTCGAGGCGCTCGCGTGCCATGACGCGCTCGTCTTCGCTCATGGCGCTTTGGACTCGCTGGCGGCGGGCCTGTTCAAGATCGCCAGCGACATCAGGCTCGCGGGCAGCGGGCCGCGCGCGGGCCTCAGCGAATTGATCCTGCCGGAAAACGAGCCCGGCTCGTCGATCATGCCGGGCAAGGTCAATCCGACCCAGGCCGAGGCGCTGACCATGGTCTGCGCCCGGGTGTTCGGCAATCAGGCGACCATCGCCTTCGCGGG
>JAJXYV010000036.1 GCA_021780435.1 Pseudomonadota bacterium | reverse complement strand
TGCAGGTCATCGCCTTGGTCATGGCGCTCTATCTTGGCCTCTCGGTTTTGACGCTCGCCGCGGTGCGGCTTTACGAGCGCCGGCTGCGCTGGGGAGGGCGGGCATGAGCGAGATTTTCCTGCGCGCCGAGCCGGCGCCGCAAAGGCCGCCGCCCAGAAGCGCCCGGCCCGTGGCGGCGCTCCTGCGCGAAAACCTGTTCGGCGACTGGACCTCCGGCGCGATCACATTGGGCGTCGCGGCGCTGCTGGCTCTCGTCCTGCCGCCGCTGTGGCGCTTCCTCGTCGCCGACGCGGTGTGGATCGCGCCCGACGGCGCGCCGTGCCGGGTTCCGGGCGCCGGCGCCTGCTGGGCGTTCGTCGGCGCGAAAATGGATTTTTTTCTCTATGGCTCCTATCCGCCGCAGCAGCACTGGCGCGTCGATCTCGCCTTCACCTTGGCTGCGGCGCTGATCGTCTGGCTGCTGTGGCCGCGGGCGAAGCGCAAGGGCCTCGCCGCCCTCAGCTTTTTCGCCGCGCTGCCGCTGGTCGGCTTCGCGCTGCTCAGCGGCGCGCCGGCGCTCGGCCTGCCGCAAGTCGGGACCAATCTGTGGGGCGGCGCCATGGTGTCGTTGCTGGTCGCGCTGGCGGGGATGGTTGTCGCTTTGCCGGGCGGCGTGCTGCTGGCGCTCGGGCGGCGCTCGGACCTGCCCGTGGTGCGGCTCCTCTGCGCGGGGCTGATCGAATTCGTACGCGGGGCGCCGCTCATCGCCGTCCTGTTCATGGCCAACGCCATGCTGCCGCTGTTCCTGCCGCCGGACTGGGCGCCGGACCGCCTGCTGCGGCCACTGTTCGGCATCGCTCTCTTCGCCTCGGCCTATATGGCGGAAGTGGCGCGCGCCGGGCTTAACGCCGTGCCGCGCGGGCAGGGGGAGGCGGCGCAGGCGCTGGGGTTGGGACGGGTCGCGACATTGCGCTTCGTGATCCTGCCGCAGGCGCTTGCGGCGGTGATCCCGGCGATCGTCAATAATTTCGTGGCGCTTTTCAAGGATACGACGCTCGTCGCCATCGTCGGCATTTTCGATTTTCTGCACACGGTGGATGTGGCGCGGCTCGATCCGAACTGGGCCGGGCCGACCATCGCCGCGACCGCCTATGTCTTCGCCGGCCTGTTTTATCTCGCCTTCTGCCTCGCCATGTCGGCCTATGCGCGCGGGGTCGAGCGGCGCCTCGCCACGGGGCGCGACGGAAGCCGCAGGTAGGCGGCGCAAAAGCCGCCGCGCGCTTGCTCTTGAGGGGCGCCGCGTCTATAAGCGCGGCGCCTCTTCTTCATACGGAATCCCGCTCCATGGCGATCGAACGCACATTCTCCATCCTCAAGCCCGACGCGACCCGTCGCAACCTGACTGGCGCGATCAACGCCAAGATCGAGGCCGCCGGCCTGCGCATCGTCGCGCAGAAGCGCGTGCTGATGACCCGCGCCCAGGCTGAGACCTTCTACGCCGTTCACAAGGAGCGGCCCTTCTTCGGCGAACTGGTCGACCAGATGTCGGCGGCGCCGGTCGTCGTCCAGGTGCTCGAGGGCGAAGACGCCATCAAGCGCTACCGCGATGTGATGGGGGCGACCAATCCGGAAAAGGCCGATCCGGGCACGATCCGCAAGGACTTCGCCCTGAACATGGGCGAGAATTCGGTGCACGGCTCCGACGCGTCGGAAACCGCCGCGCAGGAAATCGCGCAATGGTTTGCGGGCAACGAAATCGTGGGCTGAATTCGGCCGCAAGATTTCAATTCTGTGACGCCGGGCCCCCAGCCCGGCGTTTTTGTTTGGCTCGACCGCATTTTGCTGCAAGGCATAAAGGAGAAGATGTGAATTTATACTGACGCCAATCAATCGTAAACTTTAATTAATCATACGAAAACTAACGACAACTAACAGCAAAATAAGCGATGTTCTGCGAATATATATAAACAAAAGTTATCGTATAGATAGCTAAAATAATAATTACATTGTCTAAAACAACAAATATAATGATTATTAGTTGATTATTTTTGTCATTTTTGCGCCAGAATTTCCATAGATGCCTACGCCATCGTCAATAATACGGAGGTGTATGCATTGAGAAAATTCGTTGTTGTGTGTGCGAGTCTCTGCGTTTCAATCCTGTCCTTTCCTGTTCACGCGCAAACCTGGTCCGGCGCCGCATCCTACTATTCCGGCAAAGGACGCACCGCCAGCGGCGGTCACGTCGGCGCCATGACGGCGGCGCATCGGACGCTGCCTTTCGGCTCCAAGGTGCGCGTCACCAATCTCGCAAATGGCCGCTCGGCCGTCGTGACGATCAATGATCGCGGGCCCTTCATTCGCGGCCGCATCATCGACGTCTCGAAGGGCGCGGCTAACGTTCTGGGCATGCGCCAATCCGGCGTCGCCCGCGTCCGCGTCTCGACGCTCTGACCCTTTCCAGGAACGGAAAGTCACAACAGGACTGCAAGGGCCGCCTCCCCGGGGGCGGCCCTTGTCATGCGCCGGCCGGGAAATAGCGCGCTTCAATCCGCTGGGCATAGGCGACAAGATTGGACGTTTTTTCGATTTCTTCGCGCGTCGCGCTGGCGAAGAGAGGGCAGAGCGCGCTCATGGTGAAGGCGCCGAGGGTGGCGTCGGCGCCGTGCGGTTGTTCGCCAAAGAGGTAGGGCTTGTCGCCGAGCAGCGCGGCGCAGGCTTCGACGCCGCGGCGGGCGAGTTCGCGCCTGTCCTGAGGCCCGTGCCTCAACAGGCCCTGGGCGTGCGCCGCCTTGCGGATCCGGCCGCGCGCCATGATGCGTAGGAAAGGCCGCAGAGGCGCTGGCGCGGCGTCGAAGAAACGGGCCGCTCCCGTGATGAAATTGGCGTCGTCGAGCCAGCGGTCGGCGAGAACCAGCCAATACAGGTGGTCCTCCAGCAGCTTTTCCAGCGTCCAGCCGATTGCCTTTTGCTCGGGCGTCAGGCCGGAATCGTAATCGAAGCCGTATTTCTTCTCGATGTGAAAACGGATGAAGGTCGAGTCCGCGATCGTCTCGCCGTCGTCGTCGATAAAGGGCAATTTACCTTTGGGCGCTTTGAAAGGCGCGTCCCGCTGGGTCGCGTAATCGAGCCCGGCTATTTTCAGAAGCAGCATCGCCTTCATGACGAAGGGGCTGCCGTCTGGCAGGCCGAATGAAGGTCCAAAAACATGGAGCGTGATCATGAGCGCCTCCCACCGCCTTCAAGGTGAAGCGGAGGCCTCGCGCCGTCAATTCGCCGCCGCCCGGATTCAAGTCCGAGGCGGCGTCTCAATGGCTTTGCGGGAAAAAGCCGTGACGGCCGCCAGGCTCATCGGGCCGCGGCGCCGTCGCGGACTTGCGCAGGCCGTCAGGCGGTCGGCCAAAGAAGGGCGTCGGGCGCGGCGGCCTCGCCCTCGATCAGCACGCGCGCGCCATCCACGCGCGCCGCGCCGCTCGCCACGAGCTTCAACGCCAGCGGATAGATGCGATGTTCCTGCGCCAGCACCCGGGCGGCCAGCGTTTCCGGCGTGTCGCCGCCGAGCACGGGCACGGCGGCTTGTGCGATGATCGGGCCGGCGTCAACTTCCGGCGCGACGAAATGCACGGTCGCGCCGTGGATCTTCACGCCCTCGGCGAGCGCCCGCTCATGGGTGTGCAGGCCGCGATAGGCGGGCAGCAGCGCAGGGTGGATGTTCAGCATCCGGTCGCGCCACTGCCCGACGAACCAGGGCGTCAGCAGGCGCATGAAGCCGGCGAGGCAGACCAGTTCCACGCCGTGGCCGACGAGGGTTTCATGCATCGCGCGCTCGAAGGCCTCCCGGCCGGAAAAGGCCTTATGTTCGACGAGCGCGGTCGCAATGCCCTGCGTCCGGGCGAAATCGAGCCCCGCCGCGTCGGCGACATTGGACAGGACCAGAGCGATTTCAGCCGGGAAATCGGGCGCGCTAGCCGCTTCCACCAGCGAACGCATGTTCGAGCCGCGCCCGGAGATCAGAACGCCGACGCGCTTGCGTTGCGAGGTCACAGCGCCAGCTTTCCATCGAAAGTGACCCGTTCGCCGCCCGCAGTGACGACATGGCCTAGCCGCACGGGATTTTCACCCGAGTCGCGCAGCGCTTCCTCGACTTCCGCCGCCTGCTGCACGCCGGCGACGACGATCATGCCGATTCCGCAATTGAAGGTGCGCAGCATTTCGCGCTCGGCGACCTTGCCGGACGCCGCCAGCCAGCGGAAAACGGGCAGCACGGGGATCGCGCCGAGATCGATATGGGCGCCGAGGCCCTCGGGCAGCACCCGTGGTATATTTTCCGGATAGCCGCCGCCGGTGATATGGGCGAAGGCCTTGATCGCCTGAGTCTTCCGCAATGTGGCGAGCAACGGCTTCACATAGATCCGCGTCGGCTCGAGCAGGGCCTCGGCCAGGCTCCTTCCGGGCGCGAATGGCGCCGCATCGGTCCATTTCAGGCCCGCGCGCTCGACGATCTTGCGCACCAGCGAGAAGCCGTTGGAATGGACGCCGGAAGACGGCAGACCGAACAGGACGTCCCCGGCGGCGATATTGTTGCGTGGCAGCAGGTCGCCGCGCTCGGCGGCGCCGACGGCGAAGCCCGCAAGGTCGTAATCGCCGCGCGCATAGACGCCCGGCATTTCGGCGGTTTCGCCGCCGATCAGCGCCGCGCCCGCCTCGAGGCAACCGGCGGCTATGCCCTTGACGATTTCGGCGCCGGTTTCTGGGTTCAGTTTGCCGGTGGCGAAATAATCGAGAAAGAAAAGGGGCTCGGCGCCCTGGACCACGAGATCGTTGACGCACATGGCCACGAGGTCGATCCCGACCGTTCCGTGAATCCCGCTTTCAACCGCGATCTTGACCTTGGTGCCGACGCCGTCATTGGCCGCTACCAGGATCGGATCGGCGAATCCGGCGGCCTTGAGGTCGAACAAGCCGCCAAATCCGCCGATCTCGGCGTCGGCGCCGCGGCGGCGCGTGGCGCGCACGAGCGGCTTGATCAGGTCGACCATGCGTGCGCCGGCGTCGATGTCCACGCCGGCTTCGGAATAGGTGAGTCCCGCGGTCTTTTCGCCGGGCTGGGTCATGCGAAATCCTTCCGTCACATGGTTGCTCTAGCCGCTCGCGCCTGCGCTGGCAAGGCTCGCCGAGGCGCTGGGCGCTTGCAGGCGCATTCCTGCGGGATTTATAGTCGGCTCCCGGCCGCGACCGAGCGAATCGACAGCCATGACAAGAAAATGGTTCGCCTTCCTGCCTAATCTCATCAGCCTCGGACGACTGGTCCTGGTGCCGGTCAGCGTCGACATGATCGCCTCGCGGCGTTGGGTCGAAGCTCTGGCGATCTTCCTCGTCGCCGGAATTTCGGACGCGCTCGACGGCTGGATCGCGCGGCGGTTCGATCTGCGGTCCGAACTTGGCGCCTATCTCGACGCCATCGCCGACAAGGCCCTGCTGATCTGCGATTACGTGACCCTGGCCATCGTCGGCGAACTGCCGATGGCCCTGGCGCTGCTGGTGGTCTCGCGCGACGTCATGATCATCGGCGCCGTCATCCTGTCCTGGCTTCTCGACCGGCCGATGCGGATCAAGCCCTTGTGGATTTCGAAGGCCAATACCGCGGGCCAGATCGGGCTCGTCGCCCTCGTCCTGGCCGTGCTTGCCTTCGGTTGGCCGCTCGGCTTCTGGGGGATCGTCGGGCAATGGACCGTCGCGGCATTGACCTTGGCCTCGCTTGCGGCCTATTTCAGGCGCTGGGTGACGCATATGAGCGCCTGAGCCGGAGACGGCGGGTTGCGGCGCCGCGTTCGGGGAAAAGTCCATGCGGACCGAATGGCAGATCGCTTTCTGGCTGGCGTTGCTGCTGCTGGTCGGCTTCGTTTTCTTTCTTTTCGCCAGTGTCCTGACGCCTTTCGTCGCGGCGCTGGCCCTCGGCTATGTGCTGGATCCGGTGGTGACGCGCCTGCAGCGGCTGGGCCTCAGTCGTCTCGCGGCGACCCTCGTCATTCTCGTCATTTTCCTCCTGTTCCTGCTCGTGATGTTCTTCGGCCTCGGTCCGATCCTGGGGCGTCAGCTGGTCGGCTTCGTCGAATCGTTGCCGGATTACGCTGACAAACTGCAAAATCTCATCGCGGGCGAGATCGGCAGCCTGACCCGAAGCGCCGGCGCGGATTGGCTGAAAAAGCTCGGGTTCGACGTGCCTTCCACCGCCGACGACGTTCAGAAGACGATCGGGAGCTTTGTCGGGCAGGGCACCCAATATGTGGGCAATTTCCTCCGCTCTCTCTGGACTGGCGGCCAGGCGCTGGTCGGGATCATCGCCCTGGCTGTCGTCACGCCGGTCGTGACGTTCTATCTCCTGGTGTCGTGGCCGGAGATGATTTCGAACATCCGGAGCCTGATTCCGCCGCGCTACCGGTCCTCTGTCTTTGCGATTTCCGGCGACGTCGACCAGGCGCTCGCGGGTTTCCTGCGCGGCCAGTCGCTCGTCTGCCTGTTCCTCGGGGCCTGGTATGGGGTCGGCCTGACGTTGATCGGGTTGAATTTCGGCTTCTTCATCGGCATTTCGGCCGGCTTCCTGAGCTTTATACCCTATGTCGGCTCCACCATCGCCCTCGTCTTTTCCATCATCGTCGCCCTGGTCCAGGGCTGGCCGCAGCTCGGCCTTCTTGGCTTGGCGCTGCTTGTCGTCGGGTCCGGGCAATTCCTTGAAGGCAATGTCCTGTCGCCGAAATTGGTCGGGGAGTCAGTCGGCCTGCATCCGGTCTGGCTCATTTTCGCGCTGTTCGCCTTTGGCAGCCTCATGGGCTTCACCGGGATGATCGTCGCCGTGCCCCTCGCCGCGGCCATGGGCGTTCTGATCCGTTTCGCGGTCAAGCGTTACAAGACGAGCGCCTTGTTCCGCGGCGCGGAGGTCGACGCCGCATGATCCGACAATTGCCGCTCGAGCTTCCGCATCGGCCAAATTTCGCCGAGGAGGATTTTCTTGCGGCCCCTTCGAACGAGAAGGCGCGCGCGCTTCTCGATCTCTGGCCCGACTGGCCGCACAGGCTGCTCGTGCTGATCGGGCCGAAGGGCGCCGGAAAAAGCCATCTCGGCGCGATCTGGGCTCGGCGCGCCGGGGCGCGGATCGTTGCGGCCCGCGATCTGAGGATCGACGCCCTGCCGAATCTCGCGGAGGCGCCGGCTCTGCTCGTGGAAGACGCCGACCAGCCGCCGCTGCGCGAAAAGGAGCTGTTCCACCTGATCAATCTGGCGATGGAGCAGGGGACTTTCCTGCTTGTCACCGCGCGCGCGGCGCCCGACGCCTGGGGCGTGGGAACCAGGGATCTGCTCTCGCGTCTGCGCCGCGCGCCGGCGCTTGCAATCGAGCACCCGGACGAGGCTTTCCTGCGCGCCATCCTGATCAAGCTGTTCCACGACCGCCAGATCAAGGTGGAGGCGAATCTGATCGATTATCTGGCCCTGCGGCTCGAGCGTTCATTCGCGGCGGCTCAGGAAATCGTCGCCGCGCTCGACCGCGAGGGGCTGGCGCGCGGGCGCGCGGTCACCCGTGCGCTCGCCGGTGAAGTTCTCGCCGCTTCGCCCGAGCTTGGAGCGCAGGGAACATTTGACGACGAGCATTGACGGAGCGCGCCTGTTAGGCGGATTCTGTCATATGAGATTCACAAGACAGGCCGAAACAGGCCGGCGAGGAAACATGGCCGAGGTCTTGGAGACAATGCAAGAGGCGGGGCGCTCGCCGGAAACCGATAATACACTGACCGGCGAGACCCTGCGCGCCTCGCCCAAGCGTTTCATCAACCGGGAGCTCTCCTGGCTCGAGTTCAACCGCCGTGTCCTGCTCGAGGCTGGCAACAGTTCGCATCCTCTTTTGGAGCGGGTGCGCTTCGTTTCGATTTCGGCCAACAATCTCGACGAATTCTTCATGGTCCGCGTCGCCGGCATTCGCGGACAATTGCGCAGCGGCGTCGAGACGCCTTCGGAGGACGGGCTTACGCCCGCCGAGCAACTGCCTTTGATCAACGCCCGGGTCTCCGAACTCGCCGAGATACAGGTCTGCCTGTGGAGGCAGTTGCAGGAGGAACTGAAGGCCGAACATATCACTTTCGTCGATCCCTCCGTGCTCAACAAGACCGAGCGCCTCTGGCTGGACGACCATTTCTTCCTTTACATTTTCCCGATCCTGACGCCGCTCGCGGTCGATCCGGCCCATCCCTTCCCCTTCATTCCCAATCTCGGGCTGACGCTGGCGCTCGACCTCATTCATGGCGTGACCGGCGCGCGGATGAAGGCGCTGGTCCGCATGCCGAGCAAGATCGACCGTTTCATCCGCCTGCCGGACTCGCCCGGCGAGGGCGCGCGCCTCGTCCTGCTGGAGTCTGTGATCTTCACCCATATCCAGAAATTGTTTCCCGGCTATCAGGTGAAAGCGCAGGGCGCCTTTCGCGTGATCCGCGACAGCGATCTCGAAGTCGAGGAGGAGGCGGAGGATCTCGTGCGCCTGTTCGAGACGGCATTGAAGCGCCGTCGCAGGGGATCGGTGATCCGCCTCGAAACCGACTCCCATATGCCGGCCGACCTGCGCGCCTTCGTCGCCGAGGAGCTTGACGTCGAGTCTGAAGAGATCATCGCGCTGGACGGCATGCTGGCGATGAAGGACCTGTCCGAAGTCGTCAGCCTGCCGCGGCCGGATTTGAAATTCACTTCCTATTCCGCCCGCTTCCCCGAACGCGTGCGCGACAATGGCGGCGACTGCTTCCTCGCCATCAAGCAAAAGGACCTGGTCGTCCACCATCCTTACGAATCCTTTGATGTGGTGGTCCAGTTCCTGATGCAGGCGGCGCGCGACCCCAATGTCGTCGCGATCAAGCAGACGCTCTATCGCACTTCTTCGGACAGCCCGATCGTCCGCGCGCTGGTCGAGGCCGCCGAGGCGGGGAAGTCCGTCACCGCGCTCGTGGAGCTGAAAGCGCGTTTCGACGAGGAGGCCAATATCCGCTGGGCGCGCGATCTCGAGCGCGCGGGCGCGCAGGTCGTTTTCGGTTTCATCGAGCTGAAGACCCACGCCAAATTATCGATGGTCGTGCGTCGCGAGGCCGGGTCGCTGGTGACTTATTGCCACATCGGAACCGGCAATTACCACCCGATCACCGCCAAGATCTATACCGACATCTCGTTGTTCACCGCCGAGCCCGCCATTGGCCGCGACGTCTCGCGCATCTTCAACTATATCACCGGCTATGCCGAGCCTGTCGGGCTGGAGCGGATGGCGGTTTCGCCGATCTCGCTCAAGACGAGACTGCTCGAGCATGTCGCTCAGGAAATCGCCCACGCCCGCGCCGGACGTCCCGCGGCGATCTGGGGCAAGTGCAACGCCCTTGTCGATCCGGAGATCATCGACGCTTTCTATGAGGCGAGCCAGGCGGGGGTGTCGATCGATCTCGTCGTGCGGGGCATCTGCTGCCTGCGCCCCGGCGTGCCGGGCCTTTCCGAAAATATCAGGGTAAAATCGGTGATCGGCCGTTTCCTCGAACATTCGCGCATCTATGCCTTCGCCAATGGGCACGGTCTGCCGCATCCCAAGGCGGCGGTCTATATTTCGTCCGCCGATCTGATGCAGCGTAATCTCGACCGCCGCGTCGAATCCCTGATGCCGGTCACCAATCCGACGACGCATGAACAGGTGCTGGAACAGATTCTCGTCGCCAATCTGATCGACAACCAGCAGTCCTACCGGATCCTTTCGGACGGCTCGAGCGTCCGCGTCGAATGCGGCCCGAATGAGAAGCCCTTCAACGTGCACAAATATTTCATGACCAATCCCTCGCTCTCCGGGCGCGGCAAGTCGCTCAGCGAGTCGAGCCCAAAGAGCCTGCTCAAGAGGGCGGGGCGGAACAAGAATGATTAAAGGTCAGGGCAGACTGCCGGGCGCGCGCCCGACGGCGATCGTCGACATCGGCTCCAATTCGGTTCGCCTCGTCGCCTATGAGGGACTGTCGCGCGCGCCGACGCCTCTGTTCAATGAAAAAGCGATGTGCGGCCTTGGCAAGGGCGTCGCCACGACCGGCAAGCTGGCCGAGGACGGCATGGCGAGGGCGTTGGAAGCCCTGCGGCGCTATCGCAAGCTCTGCGAGTTGATGCAGATCGAGGATATTCGCCCCATCGCGACGGCTGCCGCGCGCGATGCGAGCAATGGCGCGCAATTCCTGGCCGCCGCGCGCGACGCGATCGGCCAGCCGATCGACTTGATACCTGGAACGCGCGAGGCCGAACTATCCGGCCTCGGCGTGATCTCGACATGCCACAATGCGGACGGCGTCGTGGGCGATCTCGGCGGCGGCTCGCTGGAGCTGATCGACGTCAAGAATGGCCGCACGGGCGCTGGCCTGTCGCTCAAGCTCGGCTCGTTGGCGCTGATGGACGCGTCGGGTCGCTCGCCGAAAAACGCCATGCGCATCGCCAAGCAGCAATTGGCGGAAGCCGGCGCTCTCGACCATCTGCGCGGACGCACGCTCTACGCCGTCGGCGGCACCTGGAGGTCGCTGGCCAAGCTGCATATGGCCCAGCGCAATTATCCGCTCGACGTCATGCACGGCTATGTCATCCCGGCGCGCGACGCCGCCGAATTCGCCTCGCTGGTCGAGCGCGTGGATACCGAGGCCCTGGTCGCAGTCGGGACCATATCGCAGCAGCGCCGGCCGGCTCTGGCCTATGGCGCCGTGGTGCTCGAGGAGATCATCCGGCGCGGCAAGCCGGGCAAGGTGGTCATCTCCATCGGCGGCCTGCGCGAAGGCGTGCTTTACGAGCAACTCGCCGAAGACGTCCGCGCGCGCGATCCGCTGCTCGAAAGCGCGCGCGAATACAACCTCCTGCGCTCGCGCTCGCCGCGCCATGGGGAAGAGCTGATCCACTGGAGCGACGCCTTCATGGAGTCGAGCCATATCGACGAGACGGCCGAGGAAAAACGCCTGCGCCACGCCGCCTGTCTGTTCGGCGACATCGGCTGGCGCACCTCGCCGGACTACCGGTCGGATCTCGCGCTGAACACCCTGGCCAATTCGCCCTTTGTCGGCGTCGATCACGCCGGCCGTGTCTATCTCGGCATGGCCGTGGCCTATCGCCATCTCGGGATCGACGAGGAAGTCAGCGCGCAGATTCGCAGCCTCGCCACGCCGCGCCTGATGGATCGCGCCCGCATTCTCGGCGTGGTTCAGCGCGTCGCCTATATCGTCTCGGCTTCGGCGCCGGGCGTCCTGCCGCGGACCAAACTCATCTGCGTGAAAGGCAAGGTCGTGCTGACCTTGCCGCCCGATCTCGCGGACCTCGCCGGCGAGCGATTGAACGGTCGCCTCAAGCAGCTCGGCAAGCTGATCGGTCGCGCGCCATCGATCGTGATCGAATGACGGCGCGCGGCCCCGCGCCGGGCGCGCTGCCGCCGCGCGAAATGGCGCTCGCCATTCTGGTCGCGGCGGTCTGGGGCGTGGGCTTCGTCGCGATCAAGGCGGGCGTCGCGCAGGCGCCGCCTTTGTTTCTGACCGCCGTGCGCTTTGCGCTGGCCGCCTTTCCCGGCGTCCTCTTCATTCCGAGGCCCAAAGCGCGATGGCGCGATCTCGTCGGCTATGGCCTCTGCATCGGGGTTGGTCAGTTCGGACTGCTGTTTCTCGCGATCCGCGACGGCATGCCGGCGGGGCTCGCCTCGCTGGTCATCCAGACGCAGGCGATCTTCACCATTGCGCTGGCTCACGTCCTGATGAAGCAGGCGACCCGTCCGCGTCAGCTCTTCGGCGCCTTCGTCGCCTTGTCGGGCGTGGCCGTCATCGGCCTGGCGCGCGGCGCCGAGGCGCCGACCGCGCCCTTCCTTTCGGTGTTGGCGGCGGCAGTGTTCTGGAGCGCCGGCAATATTTTTTCAATCCGCGCCGGACGCGCCAACATGATGGGTTTCATCGTCTGGTCGAGCGCCTTCGCGCCGCTTCCATTGCTTGCGCTGTCCCTGGCGCTGGAAGATCGCGCCGCCATTGCCGCCGCCATCCTGCGTCCGACTTTCGTGGTCTGGGGCGGCGCGGCTTTCCTCGCCTACGGCGGGACACTGATCGGCTATGGCCTGTGGGGGCATCTGCTCGCCCGGCGCCCGGCGGCGCAGGTCGCCCCCTTCGCGCTTCTTGTGCCGGTCTTCGGGATGGCTTCGACCGCCGCGGTCTTCGGCGAGCCGCTTGGCGCCGGCGTGCTCGCGGGAGCGGCGCTCGTGCTGTCCGGGCTGGCGATCACGACCATAGCGCCGCGCCGCTCGTGACGCCTGACGACGAAAAAACTACCTGGCTTCGCCTTTCGGTGGGTCGCGAAAGGCGTCAATTCATTTACAAATGATTGGCGTGGACGCTGGGCGCAACCGGCGCCGCAGTCGCCGCCAGCTGGCAGGAAACAGCCATGGATTTTCTGATCGCCCTCGGCGCTCTGTGCTTCCTGATGCTTGTCGCCTATCGCGGATTTTCCGTGATCCTGTTCGCGCCTGTCGCTGCGATGGGCGCCGTCCTCCTGACCGATCCAGCCGCCGTTCCCGCCGCTTTCAGCGGCGTTTTCATGGAGCGCATGGTCGGATTCGTGAAGGATTACTTCCCGGTCTTCCTGCTCGGCGCCGTGTTCGGCAAGATGATCGAGATTTCCGGCTTTTCGAAATCCATCGTCTCCGCTGTCATCGGCATGCTGGGCGAACGCCAGGCGATGCTTTCGATCGTCCTCGTCGGCGCCATCCTCACCTATGGCGGCGTATCGCTGTTCGTCGTCGTCTTCGCGGTCTATCCCTTCGCGGCGGAAATGTTCCGGCAGAGCCATATTCCCAAGCGGCTGATTCCCGGCACGATCGCGCTGGGCGCCTTTTCCTTCACCATGGATTCCCTGCCTGGCACGCCGCAGATCCAGAACATCATTCCGACCACCTATTTCAAGACCACCGCTTTCGCCGCCCCGGCGCTTGGCGTCATCGGCGCCGTTTTCATCCTGATCGCCGGCGTGACCTATCTCGAATGGCAGCGCCGGCGGGCCATGGCCGCAGGCGAGGGGTATGGCGAGGGGCACGCCAACGAGCCGCCGCCCATGGAGCACGAAAAGCTCGCGCCGGCCTGGGTCGCCATCCTGCCGCTCGTTCTGGTTTTCGTCCTCAACAAGTTGTTCACGGCGATGATCAAGGACGGCTATGGCGCGAGTTACGATCTGAAGCTCCCCGCCATGGCCACGCCGCTTCACGTCGCGGTCGACAAGCTCGCGGCCGTCTGGGCCGTCGAAGGCGCGCTGCTCGCCGGCGTCATCGCGGTGCTCGTTCTGGCCTGGCGGCCGGTCAGCAAGCGCTTTGCCGAGGGCGGCAAGGCGGCGGTGGCGGGCGCGCTCCTCGCCTCGATCAACACCGCTTCCGAATATGGCTTCGGCGCGGTCATCGCCACCTTGCCGGGTTTCATCGTCATTCGCGACGCCTTGGGGGTCATTCCCAACCCGCTGGTGCGCGAGGCGGTGACGGTCACGTCGCTCGCGGGAATCACCGGTTCGGCCTCCGGCGGCATGTCGATTGCGCTCGCCGCCATGTCGAAGGATTTCATCGAAGCGGCCAACGCCCACGGCGTTCCGATGGACGTTCTGCACCGCGTGGCGGCGATGGCGTCGGGCGGCATGGACACCCTGCCGCACAACGGCGCGGTTATTACTTTGCTCATGGTCTGCGGCCTGACTCACAAGCAGTCCTACAAGGACATTTTCGCGGTCACCGTGATCAAGACCACGGCTGTTTTCGTCGTGATCGCGACCTATTACCTGACCGGCTGGGTCTAG
>JAJXYV010000193.1 GCA_021780435.1 Pseudomonadota bacterium | reverse complement strand
ATAATTGGGATGGCGCGACAAGCGCCACAGGCCAGTTTCGCAGAGCGCCCCGCGCGGCGCGTTTCGCCGGAAACGCGCCAACTGGGTGTCGGCGACCGCCTCTCCCGCCAAAGCTGCGACGGCGACCAGCAGGCCGGCGCCGTCCAGCAGATCGGGAAAGACTCGCGGCGCCCGCGCCGCCAGCGCGATCGCCGCGACCAGGGGGAGGGCGGCCGCCGCCTGAATCTGCAGGAAGACGAAAAGGCGGCGGGGGAAATCCGCGCCCCATTCCCTGGCCAATGCAGCATAGCGCGGGTCGTCGCCAGCCCCGCGCGCACGAACAAAGAGATGGCCGGCGAGCCGCAGCGACCATGCCAGGACGAGGCCGGCGGAGAGCAGCGCGCGCCCGGAAGGCGCTGGCGGGCCCGGCCAGAGCGCGACGACGAAACCCGCGAGGCCGGTCGCCGCGGACCAGATGGCGTCGATCCAGCCGCTCTGGCCGGTCCGGATGCGAACGCGCCAGGCGAGCGACATGGCGAGGCTCAGGCCGGCGGCGATGGCGAGCGACAAAAACCACGTCATGAAGGTCTCCTGCGCCACTTTAAACGTTCCGTCCGACCGCCCGGATCGCCGCGAGTGAACCGGAGGCGCGCGACGCGCGTAAAAACCCTCCGTAACCCTTCGGCAAAGAGTCCCTCATGGATCGTCCTTTCCCCCGTCAACGAATTGCGGTGATCGGCGCAGGCGTGTCCGGCCTGTCTTGCGCCTGGGCGCTGTCGCGAGACCATGATGTCGTGCTCTACGAAGCCGAGCGAAGGCTCGGCGGGCACGCCAATACAAGCGAGGTGGCGTGGGGCGGCGGGACGATCGCGGTCGATACCGGCTTCATCGTCTATAACGAGCCGACCTATCCCAATCTGACCGCGCTCTTTGCGCATATCGGGATCGCGACCGCGCCAACCGACATGTCCTTCTCGGTTTCGCTCGATCGCGGCGCCTATGAATATGCCGGCAAGGACCTTCGCGGCCTGTTCGCGCAACCTTCGAACATGCTCAGGGTGCGCTTCTGGTCGATGATGCGCGACCTCCTGCGGTTCTATCGGGAGGCGCCGCGCGATCTTTCCACTCTCGGCGACCAGAGCCTCGGCGACTATCTCGCCCGCAACGCCTATGGCGAGGCGTTTTTGCGCGATCATCTCTATCCGATGGCCGGGGCGATCTGGTCCATGCCGGCGGATGAGGTTTGCACCTTCCCCGCCGCCGCCTTCATCCGCTTCTTTGAAAACCATGGCTTGCTCAAACTGGCGAAGCGGCCGACCTGGCGTACTGTCGTCGGCGGCTCGCGCGCCTATGTGCGCCGCCTCGTGGAATCCATTCCACAGATCCGCGCCGGGGCGCCGGTGCGCCGCGTCAGGCGCCAGGGCGACGGCGTGGAAGTGCAGGACGCGCGCGGCGCCGATCGTTTCGATCAGGTGGTGATCGCCGTCCACCCCGACGCCGCCCTCGCGATGCTGGACGCGCCGATCGAGGCGGAACGCCGCCTGCTCGGCGCCTTTCGCTATGCGCCCAATGTCGCCTGGCTTCATTCCGACCCCAGCCTGATGCCGCGCCGCAAGCCGGCCTGGGCCGCCTGGAACTATCTTGCCGAGGGCAACGGTGGCGGCGCGCTCGCGGTGTCTTATTGGATGAACCTGCTGCAGCCGCTCGGGCCGGCGCCGGAGCTTTTCGTGACGCTCAATCCACCGCGACCGCCGCGCGGAGATCTCGTTCATGCGCAGGAGACCTACCGCCACCCGCAATTCGACGGGGTCGCGATGGCGGCGCAAAAGGAATTATGGTCGCTGCAGGGCGCGGATCGCCTCTGGTATTGCGGGGCCTATTTCGGCTCGGGCTTTCACGAGGACGGGTTGCAGGCAGGCCTCGCGGTCGCCGAGCAATTGGGCGGCGCAACGCGGCCCTGGCGGGTGGACAACGAGAGCGGGCGGATTTTCGTCACGCCCGCGGCCTTGCCGGCGCGGGAGCTGGCGTCGACATGAGCGACAGCGCCCTTTATGCGGGACTGGTGACCCATCACCGGCGTCGTCCGCGCGACCATCGCCTCGCCTATAGCATCTATTCCCTCCTGCTCGACCTCGACGAAGTGGGTGCGTTGGACAGAGTGCTGCGCCTTTTCTCGCTCGATCGCTTCAACCTGTTTTCCTTTCATCGTCGCGATCGCGGCGACGGCTCCGGCCGCGATCTCCGCGGCCAGGTCGAAGAGGCCATGCGCGGCGCCGGCGTCGAGCCCGACGGCGGCAAGATCCTCCTGCTCACCATGCCACGCCTGCTGGGCTTCGCCTTCAACCCGCTCAGCGTCTTCTATTGCTTCCGGCGCTCCGGCGGCCTCGCCGCCGTGATGTGGGAGGTGGACAACACTTTCGGCGAGCGCCACGCCTATATGCTCCCGGTCGAAGGCGCGGGCGATAGCGAGATCGTGCAAGGCTGCGGCAAGGAATTCCATGTCTCGCCCTTCCTGAACATGGATCTCGACTATCGTTTTCGCCTCCGCGCGCCGGGCGATCGGCTCAGCCTCGTCATCGAGGTTTCCGACCCGGCGGGCCTCCTGCTCACGGCGCGTTATCAGGCCCGTCGCGAGGCGTTGACCGATGCAAACCTTCTGCGCCGCTTCTTCGCCACCCCGCTTCTGACCTTGCGCGTGCTAGGCGGGATTCACTGGGAAGCGCTGAAGCTCTGGCGCAAGGGCATAGGACTTCGCCCCAAGCCGCCTCCGCCGGTTACTCCGGTCACCTTCGTTCGCGCTGCTCACGCGCCCGCCAAACCCGGGATGGACTGATTCATGACGCAAGTTTCCGCCTTCCAATCGAACAAATCCGCGCCGCGCGTGAACGTTCGAGCTCATCCGCTGGCGTTCGTATTGCATCGTCTGATGGATCGGCTGGAGGTGGGAAGCCTCTCGGCGCGGTTGCCGTCTGGCGAGACGATCGAAGCGCGCGGCGCGGCGCCCGGCCCGGAGGCCGCACTCCATATTCAGAACTGGCGCGCCTTCCGACGCCTGCTCTTGAGCGGCGACATCGGATTCGCGGAAGGCTATGTGGCGGGTGACTGGACCACCCCCGACCTGGTGGCGCTGATCCGGCTCGCCGCCGCCAATGCGCCTTATCTCGGCCATGTCATCGGCGGCGGTCGGGCGCATTCGCTGTTCAACCGCATTCTGCACCGGCTGCGCGGCAACTCCCGGCGCGGCAGCCGCCGCAACATCATGAGCCATTACGATCTCGGCAATGATTTCTTCCGGCTCTGGCTCGACGAGTCCATGCTTTATTCGTCGGGCCTGTGGGATGATGCGACCGTCACGCTCGAGCAGGCGCAGGCGAACAAGCTCGCCCGAAGCGCAGAATGGCTCGGCCTCGGCGGCGGGGAGGACATTCTCGAAATCGGCTGCGGCTGGGGCGCGCTTGCTGCTTATCTGGCGCGGGCGGGCGCGGGCCGCGTCCTGGGCCTCACCTTGTCCCCCGCCCAACT
>JAJXYV010000155.1 GCA_021780435.1 Pseudomonadota bacterium | reverse complement strand
CTCGTTCGGCTTGGCAGAGGCGGCGCAGTGCGGAATCGGATGGTCGCCGGTCGGATCAGGTAAGCTCGTGAGCCGAACTGGGTCTTGCCCTCGCGACTCTTTTGGCTTTTCTTCCCGCGCGCGCGCGGAATCCGCGTCAGCTTTCGCAGACGGATTGTCCTGTGCCGCCGCAAGAAGCTCCTGCCTAGCCAGACGGACCGCGTTGCTCATTCTTACTCCGAACAAACTTTACTCAACGAGAATGTCCGCGGGCGCCCAGCTTCATCGGCGTCGGAGAATGTCCGGCGTCTTTCCGAAACCGGTAGCATCTCTTCTTTGCGATGGGCTCAAGCTCCCGAGAATGCCTCATGCCTGTTTTTTCGAGGCAAAATTAATTGAAGCCATCTTTAAATATCGTTACGTCATCGGGTTATTTTGCTAAATCTAAAGAATCGAAACGTTTGGTCATGCGACGTAAATGCGTTAACGGGCGACTGGTGCGACATTTTGCAGCCCCGGAGGGCCCGCCTGGTACGCTTCAAAAAGGCGTCTTCAGGCCCAGGCGCGGGGCGACTTGACGAGGCCGACAACTACCACGATCGCTCCGTCCTCGATCTGCACGGGATAGGGGGTGGAGCGCGTTGCGGGCGAGATGGTTCACGCATTTACCGGTTGAGCTGTCGAAACCCCGGGAATGATGCGGGAAGAGGACGACCTGGCCGTCGAATACGGCGTCGGTCAGCGGCACGTCGGCATGAAGGCAGCGGCCGCGATAGGCCTTGAGTTCGCTGTCCGAGGGCTCGACTGTCCGTTGTCAGAGGATTTCGTTGAAAAAGTCGCCGGGTAAGTGATTCCGCGCTCGGCAGCGATCATTTTTCTCCGGTTATTGCTCCGCCGGGCCGTTCGATCCGGCGGCCTGATGGCCGCGGTGGGCGCGGCCTATGCCGCTATCGCCTCCAACCGTCCGCTCATCGGACGAAGTTTGGCCAACCGTCTCAAGTTCTGGGCAGTCGCCGCAAGGAGGAACTCATCTTTGGCTCCGCATGGACCGCGCAATCGCAGACGGTTGATCCGTAAGATGCGCTTGAGACGCGCGAAGAGCATCTCGACCTTCTTTCGGCGCCGGCGGCAGGCGGCTTCATATTCCGGCGTTCCGACTTGCGCGCGAGCGACCTCGCGCGCGTCTTCATCGACATCGCGCGGAATCTTCCGCGCCACCATATTGGGACAGCAAAGGGGTTTGAGATCGCAGGCGCCGCGGTCTTTCGTCGTCGCTCTGTAAAGGCGCGTGCCTGCGGCGGCGATGCCGCTTCGCGGCTTCGCAAAGTTGCGATGGAACTGAACGAGATGCTTGCCTGCCGGGCAGGTGTAACGATTGGCTTCGGAATCGAAGGTGAAGTCCGAGCGCGAGAACGTCCCGTCGGCGCGATTGGATTTGTCGAAGACAGGAATGTGCGGCGTGATCTGCGTTTGCTTGACCAGCCAGGCGAGATTTTTCGCCAATCCATGGGCGGTGTCGGCGACCAGATAGCCAGGTCGCAGGCCGAACCGCTCTTCCGTGCGCTCCAACATGGTTTGAGACGCGCCCACTTCAGCCTGGCGGACTGCGCGCGTCGCCTCAACGTCGATGATCACGCCGTGATCGGTGTCGATCAGATAATTGTCGGCGTAGGCGAAGAACGCATGTCCCTTGTTCTGCGCTGTCCATTGCGCCGCCGGATCGGCCGGGGAAATGAACTTCGGCGTCGCCGGCGAGGCCGCGCCGAAGGCGGCGTCATCAAGCGTCGCCAGATATTCTCGGGCGGCGCGACACCCTTCGCCCTTGAGTTCCGCCGGATTCTAGTCTTCGCTACGCAACGAGCGCCGCTTGTTGCAATCGGCGGAGATCACCGCATATCGCTCGGCGAAGAATGAAGCCATGCTGGCGCGGCGAGGGTTCGTTTCGCGCGTTCATCGCAAGAAGCCGCAAGGCAAGCCGATGCCGGAGCGCACGCGAGTCGCCAATGCCCAGAAGTCCAAAGTGCGCAGCGCGGTCGAGCATGTCTTCGAGCATGAGAAAGGGCTGATGGGGCTGGTCGTGCGCACGACCGGCCTGGCCAGAGCCTACCTGAAGATCGGATTGGCCAATCTCGCCTACAACATGCGCCGCTTCGTCTGGCTCCAGAGCCGACACGCCGCCGCTTGAGGGCGGAGGCGGCCGAAAAGCCGCGGCGCCGCCAAAGCAACAGCCGAAGATCCTCCGAAACCCGATCAACGCGAGCCCGGGAGCGCCGCGACGGCGTCCCGCGCCAGTCATTCAGCCAAATTCGCGGTTTTTGGAGGTGTCCATTTTATGGGTCCTGACCCTAACATTTACAATAAAAACTTATTTAAGCTGCATGGTTACTACTATAAAGTTAATCGTGTTTGACAAGAACCCGCGTTTCGCTTAACAGCTAATGCAAAATATTGACCGTCAACAAACGATGTCAATGCGTCTTACGATTAAAGCGGCAGAGATTGAATAAAAACGGGAAAAACTGTTAATGAACACACCAACAGTAATTGATATTCAAGTTGGAAAGCGGTTGCAAGAAATCCGTAAGCAAGCGGGATGGAGACGCCTGGACGTATCTGCCAAATTAGGTATCGAACCCGATAAGTTACGGCAGTATGAAAATGGGACTGAACGCGTCTCGCCCCGCGTTCTTGTCGATCTCGCGCGAATATTCAGGATTCAATTAAGCCATATTTTTGACGGCGTCGCGGCGCGACCGCGATCGGAATACGATGAAGACTGCGGCGGCCTGAAGGATTCAGAGGAAGCGACTTTATTGGCGCATTTTCGGCGCATCCGGAATGCGAAAACGCGCGCCCTCATTCTGTCGCTGTTAGTCGCCTACGTCGAAAACGAGGACTTGGAGCGAGGGGGCACTTAAGTGCAACTCATAATTGCCGAGCCTTCTTGATGTAGCGCAATACGGGTATTGGAAGTTTATTAATAATGTATAAGGGTAAACTGATTCGTCAGAGGGCGGTCGCGCATGGCATCTGAAATCACGTCTGTCATTGAGGTTGTTTTGGTCAATCTCGCGTTCGCTCAAGCCGAACTGGCGCTTTCAGAAGACTTAGATCCTGGCGTTTTTCGCGCGTTTCAGCATATCAAGTCGGCGATTACCGATCTATCAGGACTTGCCCCGACGTTTGGGCGCGTCGAAGAAGATGCAGCCTAGGCTTGGGCGACGCGCCGCCGGAATACGGACCGAGGAAGACGCTTTACAATCGCTTCGTTCGATGGGCGGAAAAGGGCATTTCGACTGGTCTTTTCGAGGAACTTGCCCGGGCTGGTGGGCCGCCCACGGAAGTCTTGATCGATAGTTCCGCCGTCAAAGCGCACCGCTCGGCGGCGGGCGGCAAAGGGGGGAGAAAAATCAAGCGGTCGGGCGCTCGCGGGGTAGGCGGACGACCAAAATCCATGCGCTGACCGACGCTCAATGCCGACCGTTGCCTTTCATGCTCACCGGTGGCATGTTGCCGATTGCTCTGCTGGCGCGGC
>JAJXYV010000196.1 GCA_021780435.1 Pseudomonadota bacterium | reverse complement strand
CAGTCCAGGCCATCAAATTCCCTCGAATCTCGCAAATCCGAAGGAATCACAACCTATTGAAATCACCCAACTTCATTTTCAGTCAGCCTCTAATTTATTGCGCGATTTGTTACGATTCCATCGCAATGCGGCGCGACGGTTTCCGCTATTTTTCAGAGGGTTGATGAGTGGATTGCTTCGCGGTGCCCGTATCAGACGGGCCGAAGGCCGGATCCGTTGGCTCGCATGACGGATGCGGTGGGATGGCCCACAAGCCAAATCCGTGCGCGCTCGCGCTCAGACCTGCCGGATCAGGTCGGGATATTGCGCCACCAGCGTGTCGCCGGTCAGAAGCGTGACGGACTCCGCAATGGCCTGGGCGACCAGCATGCGGTCGAAGGGGTCCTTGTGCAAAGGCGGCAGAAGGTCGATGGCGACGGCATGGGCGCCCGTGACCGCAAGCTCGACATAGCCGTTTTCGATGAGGCCGCGCCGCAAAAGGCGCGGTCAAAGCTCCCGTCCGCGCCGTGACGCCGCACGGAATTGTTCGATGATACAAATCTCCAGCCGGCGCTTCCCAAAGGCGGCGGCCGTGCTTATCTAGCCGCCATGCGCGCTTCCGATCTCGACATTCTCATCATTCCCGGCCTTGGCGGCTCCGGTCCCGATCACTGGCAGAGCCGCTGGGCGCAGAAGCTTTCGACCGCCCGCGTCGTCGAACAGCAGGATTGGCTCAATCCGTCGCGCGACGCCTGGGTGGACGCGATCCGGCGCGAGATCGACGCCAGCGCGCGACCTGTCGCTCTGGTCGGGCACAGTCTGGGTTGCATCGCCGCGGCCAGCGCCATCGCGGAAACGCCGGCGCGCGACAAGATCGCCATGGCCTTTCTGGTCGCCCCGCCCGACCCGGACGCCCCCGCCCTGCCGGAAGGCTCGATCGACCCCGGATTCAAGGAAAAAGCGCCGCAAGCGGCGCTCGGAGTGCCCGGCGTGATCATCGCCAGCCGGAACGACGCCTTCGCGGATTATTCTTTCGCGGAAAGGCTCGCTCTTCTATGGGGGCTCGACCTGGCCGACGCCGGCGACGCCGGCCATATCAACGCCGAAAGCGGTCACGGCCCCTGGCCCGAAGGCCTGATGCGCCTGGCGGGACTTTTCTCTCGACTGTCCCGGTGACCGACCGCCGCGCCGCCCAGAAGGCGCGGCGATTCGCAAAGCTTGCACAGGGGCCGATCAGCCCGTGCGTTTCGCGGTGATCATCCTGGCCGCCGCCAGGGACAGCGGAATCGCGACCACAAAACCGGCGATCGCCGCGATCAGAATGTAACGGCCCGCCTCGAATTGCATGGACGGGGTCATCAGCACGACGATCATGAAGACGCCCGCCAGGGTCGCGCCCCCAATCACCCAAAGAAGAGCCGCCAATCTGGTCATCATCGCCTCCTGAAAAGCCTACGGCGTTGCAGCCCAACCGCCGTAGGCCTCTTCTCTCGCTTTTCCCCCGAGCCGCGAGAGCGTCAATGCCACCGCCCCTGCGTCGAAGGAGGATGGCAAAGTCGCGCCGCGGGACATTTCGGTCCTTGACCTAAATCAATTATGGCGCAATTGCGGCATTTAGACGCATTCAGGTTGCGAAAGATTCGGACGCCGAAGCCCAAACGCCGAAAGTTCAACCACGATTGCGGGAATCGGGCGAAAACACTTCGAGACGGAAGCCGCTCGCGGAAAATCTCGTCGCGGGGCCGTTGCGCTTCAAGCTGGAATCCGCGAATGGCTTTGAGGTCGGTCCAGCAACAAGCATGGAAGCGACTCGCCAACGCCGGCAAACTGCGGAGCCGGATTTCTTCGAAGGGCGTCGAATGTTGATTGTCGGTCTGACCGGTTCGATCGGGACGGGAAAGTCAACGACGGCCGCCTTGTTTCGGCAATGCGGAACGCCCGTTTTCGATGCGGACAAATGCGTCCACCACTTGTACGACGGCCTTGCCTTGGAGGTCTTGGGCAAGAGGTTTCCGGAAGCGCTCGTCGGCGAAAGGATCGATCGCAATATTCTGGCCGGGATCGTGCGCGACAAGCCCGCAGCGTTGAAAGAACTCGAAGCGATCGTGCATCCGCTTGTTTATCGGCGCCGGGATGAGTTCCTTGCGGCTCACAGGCATGCGGGAGCGCATGCGGTGCTGCTGGATATTCCGTTATTGTTTGAAACCGGGGCGTCGCGTTCCGTCGATCTGATCATCGTTGTGTCCGCGCCAATGGCGCTTCAGCGTCAGCGGGTTTTGGCGAGGCCGGGGATGACCGAGCAAAAATTCGATTCGCTTGCGAAAGCGCAATTGCCCGACGAAGAGAAAAGAAAGCAGGCGCATTTCACGATACTAACGGAACACGGCCTTGAATATGCTGATAGACAAGTAAACCTATTTCAGAAGGCCATGTCGCAAATCGATCCGTTCTGATTTATTCTGTCTGGGATATAAGCGCATGAAAGACGGAAGAGAGATTATCATTGATACCGAAACAACGGGGTTGAGCGCCGACGCCGGCGACCGCATCGTTGAAATCGCCTGTATCGAAATCATCGACGGAATTTTGACGAATAATGTTTTTCACAAATATATAAATCCTGAGCGGGATATTCCGGATTCCGCATTCAGGGTTCATGGCATTTCATTTGAAATGGTGGCTGGGGAGCCGAAGTTTCACGAAATCGCGGATGAATTGATCGCATTCATCGGGGCAAGCAACATTGTCGCGCATAATGCAGAGTTCGACATGAGATTCATCAACTCGGAATTGGCGCGTTGCGGCCGATCCCAACTGTCGATGGATCAAGTCGTCGACACGCTTGTTCTGGCGCGCAGAAAATTTCCAGGATCATCGAACTCCCTGGATGCGCTTTGCACCAGACTCGGGGTCGACCGGAGCCGCCGGGTGACCCATGGAGCCTTGATTGACGCGGAAATTCTCGCCGAGATTTATATCGAGCTGCGAGGGGGGCGCCAGAGGACTTTGGAATTGTCCCAAAATGTCGAAAAGGTAAAAAATTCAAAAATAAGTAATATAATGACGG
The DNA here is from genome assembly GCA_021780435.1 of Pseudomonadota bacterium. GTDB lineage: Bacteria > Pseudomonadota > Alphaproteobacteria > Rhizobiales > Beijerinckiaceae > Rhodoblastus. The sequence goes on along the minus strand of JAJXYV010000196.1, from coordinate 10,882 downwards.
AACGGGTGGTGAATATTGAAAACACCAGCGAAACGCTATTAGATAAAGAGCATACTGAATATTTAAACAAGAATGTTAAAAACCCGATCTGGTTTTCATATTATGATAAATAAAATTACATATCGTTTTTGAAACCAGGAGAATAAAAATTAATATTGCTCCCGTTCCATAATTTATACCGTCAATTAACAAATTACATTCGTTCGCCATATCGCCTTGAATATTGATTTCAGTCCTTTGGCAGGGCTTCGATCATCACCTGCGCCTGGGCGAGCGGATATTCGTCAGTGAGCGTCAGATGCACGCTGGCCTCCCAGCCGGGGGGCGTGAGCAGCGCCAGCCGTTCGGCGGCCCTGCCTTTCAGCTCCAGCGACGGTCGCCCGAAGGAATCGTTGACCACGCCCATGTCCTGCCAGGACACGCCCTGCCCCAGCCCCGTGCCGAGCGCCTTGGCGCAGGCCTCCTTGGCGGCGAATCGCTTCGCATAGGTCGCGGCGCGGGCCTTGCGGCCGTCGGCCTTGGCGCGCTCGACCGGCGTGAAGCAGCGGCGCGTAAAGCGCTCGCCATATTTTTCCAGCGCCCGCTCGATGCGCCGGATGTCGCAGAGATCAACGCCGAGGCCGACGATCACAGGCCGCGTCCTTCGCCCGAAAGCGGCGATGTGCCGCCGCGTCCCTCGGCAATCGCCGCGATCATCTGCTTCACGGAGGCTTCGAGCCCGATGAAGACCGCCTCGGCGACGATGAAATGGCCGATGTTCAGCTCGACGATCTGCGGCAAGACGGCGATCCGGCGCGCCGAGTCGAAATCGAGGCCGTGGCCGGCGTGACATTCGAGGCCAAAACGCTCGGCCTCCGCCGCCGCCGCGCGCAGCCGCGCGAATTCGGCTTCAGCCTTCGCCGTTTCGCCCGTCTCGATGGCGTGGCACCAGGCGCCCGTGTGCAACTCGACCACCGGCGCCTTGACGTCGCGCGCCGCGGCCAGCGCCTCCAGCGACGGCTCGATGAACAGGGACACGCGAATGCCGGCGCGCGAAAGCTCGTCGATGAAAGGCGCGAGCCGGTCGCGCCCGCCGACCACGTCGAGCCCGCCCTCGGTCGTGCGCTCGGTGCGCTTTTCCGGCACGAGGCAGCAGGCGTGGGGCTGGATCCTGAGGGCGATGTCGAGCATCTGCTCGGTCGCCGCCATCTCGAAATTCAGTGGCGCGTCGATAGCCTCCTTTAGGCTGCGCATGTCCTCGTCGTGGATGTGGCGGCGATCCTCGCGCAGATGGGCGGTGATCCCGTCGGCCCCGGCGGCGAGCGCCATCTGAGCCGCGCGCAGCGGGTCGGGAACCCGGCCGCCGCGCGCGTTGCGCAGGGTCGCGACATGATCGACATTGACGCCGAGGCGGATCTTTTTCGCGGAATTCATCGCTCAGACCTTTCTAGGCGGCGCGTTGGAACGGAAACCTTCAGCCAATCACCCGCTCGACGCTGTGGACCATCGGCAGGACGCGGATGCGCGTGAGGATATCGTTGAGATGCTTCAGGTCGAAGACCTGAATGTCGAAAGTCATCTGGCGGAAGTCCGGCGACTTCTTGTTGAAGGTCACATCGTCGATATTGCCGCCCTGCTCGCCGATCAGGGACGCGACCGCGCCCAGGCTTCCCGGCTCGTTGATCGCCGCGACCACGATCCGCGCCGGGAACAGGGCCTGCGCGTCCTCGACGTCCCAGCGCACGTCGAGCCAGCGCTCCGGCTGGTCGTCGAAGGCCGCGAGCGCCGGCGACTGGATCGGATAGACCGTGATCCCCTCGCCCGGCGTCATGATGCCGACGATGCGGTCGCCGGGAACCGCGCCGTTCGGCGCGAAGGTCACCGGCAGGTCGCCCTGGAGGCCGCGGATCGGCAGCGCGTCGGCGCCGGCGGTCGCGCCGCCCGGCGACTTGAACTCCACGCCATAGGCCTTCTGCATCCGGAACCAGCCGGGATCGGAGCGATCGGGCGCCGGCGCCTTCCGCTCTTCCTTGAAATCCGGATAGACCGCCTTGACCACGTCGCCGGAGAACATTTCGCCGCGCCCGACCGCCGCCAGCACGTCCTCGATGCTCGACCGCGCCAGGCGCGGCAGCGCCGGCCGCAGCTTGTCCTCGGAGAATTTCTTGCCGGCGCGCTCGAAGGCGCGCAGCACGATCTGGCGGCCGAGGCCCGCATATTGCGCGCGCACGGCGTCGCGCGTCGCGCGGCGGATGGCGGCGCGGGCCTTGCCGGTGACCGCGATCGCCTCCCAGGCGGCCGGCGGGGTCTGGCCCTCGGCGCGCACGATTTCGACCTCGTCGCCATTGTTGAGCGGCGCCAGCAGGGGGGCGAGGCGGCCGTTGATCTTGGCGCCGACGGCCGAATTGCCGACGCTGGTGTGCACGGCATAGGCGAAGTCGATCGGCGTTGCGCCGCGCGGCAGCGCGATCAGACGGCCCTTGGGCGTGAAGCAGAACACCTGGTCGTGGAACAGCTCAAGCCGCGTGTGTTCAAGAAACTCTTCAGGGCTCGAGCCTTCCGCGAGCATGTCGATCGTGCGCTTGAGCCATTGATAGGCGTTGCTCTCCTGCGAGAGCACGGGCGCCGGCGCGTCGCGGCCGTCCTTGTAGAGCGCATGGGCGGCGATGCCGAAGCGGGCGATGTCGTGCATCTCGCGGGTGCGCACCTGCAGTTCGACCCGCTGCCGACCCGGCCCGACCACCGTGGTGTGAATCGAACGATAGTCGTTCTGTTTGGGCGTGGAGATGTAATCCTTGAACCGGCCGGGAACCATCGGCCATTTGGTGTGGACGACGCCGATCACCCGATAGCATTCGTCCACGTCGGAGACGACGACGCGGAACCCGAAAATGTCCGACAGCTGCTCGAAGGCGAGCGACTTGCGCTCCATCTTGCTCCAGACCGAATAGGGTTGCTTCTGCCGGCCCCGGACCTCGGCCTCGATGCCCTGCAGCCCCAGTTCGTGGGCGAGCTCCTCCTCGATGGTGCGGATCAGCTCGCGATTGGTTTCCCGCAGGTCCTCCAGCCGGGTCGAGACCATGGCGAAGGCTTCCGGCATCAGATATCTGAACGAAAGATTCTCCAGCTCGTCGCGCAGGGTCTGCATGCCCATGCGCCCGGCCAGCGGCGCATAGATGTCCAGGGTTTCCTCGGCGATCCGCGCGCGCTTTTCCGCCGAGACGTAATGCAGCGTGCGCATGTTGTGCAGCCGGTCCGCGAGCTTGACCAGGAGCACCCGCACGTCTTCTGAGATCGCCAGCAGCAGCTTGCGGAAATTCTCGGCCTGCGCCGCGCGCTTGGAGACGAGATCGAGCTTCTTCAGCTTGGTCAGGCCATCGACCAGCTGGCCGATCTCCGGCCCGAACAGGGAATCGATTTCAGCCTTGGTGGCGCCCGTGTCCTCGATCGTGTCGTGCAGCACGGCGGCGACGATCGTGGCGTCGTCGAGGCGCAACTCGGTGAGTATCGCCGCGACTTCGAGCGGATGGGTGAAATAGAGGTCGCCGGAAGCGCGCTTCTGCTGGCCATGGGCGCGCATGGCGTAGACATAGGCGCGATTGAGCAGGTCTTCGTCAGTATGCGGGTTATATCTGCGAACGCGGTCGACGAGTTCGTACTGCCGCAACATGCTGACGAATTTCCTCTCGCCCCGACCCGAAACCCGCGAGGCTTGCCGCCCTAATATCCGTGGACCAGAGCGCTTGGGCAAGCACGACGCGCACGCCTGCGCGAAAAAAGCACGTGATGGCCGCCCGAAAGCAAAAAGCCTCCCGCGCGCGGGAGGCTCGCTTGCCGGGCGCGAAGCGCCTTATTCCGAATCGTCGTCGGTTTCCGCCGGCGGGACGAGGCCTTCGAGGCCGCGCAGCAGGTCTTCCTCGGTCATCCGGTCGAACTGAACGTCGCCGGCCGCGTCGCTCGCGGGGGTGACCAGCGTCGGAACCACCTCGGCCTCAGGCTCATCGACCTCGACATGCTTCTGCAGCGAGTGGATGAAGTCTTCCTTCAGATCATCGGGGGCGATGGTCGTGTCGGCGATCTCGCGCAGCGCCACCACCGGATTCTTGTCGTTGTCGCGCGCGACGGTGATCGACGAGCCGGACGAGATCATCCGGGCGCGATGGCTGGCCAGCAGGACGAGATCGAAGCGGTTGTCGACCTTGTCAATGCAATCTTCAACGGTGACGCGAGCCATGCGGCGACACTCCTCACGAAATCAGGCAATAAGGGAATCTGTGCTTTGTTACAAAAAAAAATCAGACAAGGCAAGTTCGGCGATCGCGCACGCATCATCAAAAAAACGAAAAATTGCGAAACCATAAGAAAGAATTCCCCGGACACTCGATTGTCTTGAGAAGCGCGCGATTGACAATTTGTTGCTTTGGCACAATTTCTCCTTCGTCAGACAGTCTATCGTTCGATCGAGGGAGTAGCTCAGCTATTTTGCTTCGGGCGCTCGTGCGAGGAGATGGCGGTCATGGAGCGTGGCGCCGGACAGGCCTCGGCGCAAGGCGTCGAGGCTGAGGTCCGGTGAGATCTGAAAATGCGGACCTGAATGAACGAGAAACAGTTTTTCCTGCCTTAGTCGGATGGCTAATTTGTCATAAAATTGTAACTTGTTTTTCCGCAGTGTTGCGCTAGATCAAAATCCATATATGAATGACGGAATCGACTTTTTTATCCGGAAAATCAACCCGAAACGGAAACGCATAATGACTGAACAGGAACGCATCGCTTTATTCATTGACGGAGCGAACCTTTACGCGACTGCGAAATCGCTTGGCTTCGACATTGATTACAAGCGCCTCTTGAAGGAATTCCAATCCAAGGGCCGCCTGCTCCGCGCTTTTTATTATACGGCTCTGGTTGAGGATCAGGAATATTCGTCGATTCGCCCCCTCATCGACTGGCTCGACTACAACGGCTACGCCGTCGTGACCAAGCCGGCGAAGGAATTCGTGGACGCGCTTGGCCGCCGCAAGGTCAAGGGCAACATGGACATCGAACTTGCCGTCGACGCCATGGAAATGGCTGATCACATCGACCACATGGTTCTGTTCTCGGGCGACGGCGACTTCCGCTCCCTCGTCGAGGCGGTCCAGCGCAAGGGCGTCCGCGTTTCGGTCCTGTCGACCATTACGACCCAGCCGCCGATGGTCGCCGACGAACTGCGCCGCCAGGCCGACGAATTCATCGATCTGGTTCATCTGGCCAACAAGATCGGTCGCGATCCGGCGGACCGCACCGAACGCATGCAGCGTTTCCAGGAGCGTCGGCCCGCCGCGCCGGTCGCCAATGTTCCGCAAGACCAGATGGTCGACGACGAGTAATCCTCTGGAACAGCCATGCAATATCGCATTGGAGGCGCGCCTTTGACCGGGGCCGCGCCTTCTCTCTTTTCCGAGCCCGAAGCGAATTGCACGCTTTGCGGCCGGCTCGCCGAATTTCGCCAGGCGAATCGCGTCGCCTTGCCCGGCGCCCATAACGCGCCCGTTCCCGCCTTCGGGCCTCTCGACGCCCGTCTGCTGATCATCGGACTTGCGCCGGGGCTCCATGGGGCCAACCAAACCGGTCGCCCTTTTACCGGCGACTGGGCCGGCGACATGCTCTATCCGACGCTGCTGCGCCATGGCTTTGCCCAGGGCCAATATGGCGAACGCGTCGACGATGGCCTGCAATTGATCGCATGCCGCATCTCCAACGCCGTGCGCTGCGTCCCGCCACAGAACAAACCGACACCCGCGGAAATTTCGGCGTGCCGGGACTTCCTGTCACGTGAGATCGCCGCCATGGCGGAGCTTAAGGCGATTCTCTGTCTCGGACGCATCGCCCACGACAGCGCCGTCAGGCTGTTCGGCGTCAAGGCGAAAGACTTTCCTTTCGCCCACGGCGCCAGCCATCGTCTCGCTCATCGCAGCCTGAAGCTTTACGACAGCTATCATTGCTCGCGCTACAACACGAACACCGGCGTTCTGACGCAGGATATGTTCGACGCGGTTATAGAGCGCATCGCCACCGACCTCGGGTTATCCTGATTTATTTTTAGATCAATCGCTTGCAGCGACTTTCTGGCGCAAATCGCCAACCACCAGGTTGGGCGCGGGATCATCGAGCCGGGCGCGATAAATGTGCAGGTTCTCGACGATCCGCTGCACGTAATTGCGGGTTTCGGTGAAGGGAATGCGCTCGATCCAGTCGATCGGATCGACATTCGGATCGCGTGGATCGCCATAGGACTTGATCCAGTCGCCGACATTGCCGCCGCCGGCGTTATAGGCCGCGAAGGCAAGGATATAAAACCCCCGATATTCGGCGAGCAGTTGGCCTAGATGGAACGCGCCAAGCTGGGCGCTGAAAGTCGGGTCATTCTTCAGCCGCGCCTCGTCGAAAGCGACGCCGGCGCTTTGCGCGGCCTTGCGCGCCGTCGGCTCGACCATCTGCATCAGGCCAAAAGCCCCCGCGCCCGACCGGGCGACGGCGTTGAAGGCGCTTTCCTGCCGGGCGATCGCCAGCACCACCGGGCGGCTGGCGGAATTGGCGAGTTCGGAATAATTCGGCACGCCGTTGAGCGGGAAGGCCAGGCTGTCGATGGCGAGCCCGCGATGGAGCGCCTCCTTCCCCGCGATCAGCGCCGTATGGGCGTCGCTGCGGCTTTCGATCAGCTGCGACAAGGCGGCCATCTGTTCAGGCGCCGTGAGCGTCGCTGCGCTCTCCACCGCGAGTTGGCGCGCGGCGTCGTTTTCGCCCAAGGCGTAGAGCAGGTCGACCGCCTGCACCGGTTCCGCGCGCGCGTCGCCTTCCGCAGGCGTCGGCGCCGGCCGGAGCATGACCGGCTCCTCGCCGAGCTTGGCGCGCGCGATCTGGCCATAGAAAGTCTCGGTTTCATTGGCCGCGCGCGCATAGAAGGGTTTCGGGTCGCCGCCCAGCGCTTCAGCGGCGCGGCCCTGCCAATAGGCGGCGCGGCTGATGGAATGCGGCGTGCGCGCGAGCTGCGCCAGCTTGTCGAAGTGCTTTTCGGCCAGAGCGGGGTCTTTCAGGAACCGCAGCGCGATCCATCCGGCATGAAATTCGGCTTCGACCTGCGCGGCGTTGGTCGCCGCCGAATGTTCGGCGCAAATCCGGTAGGCGCGTTGATAATCGCCGGCGTCGAGCAGTTTGCGCGCCAGCAGCCGACGCTCGATCCACCAGTCGTCGGGACTCGCCAGCGCGGCCTGGTCGCGCGGCGCAGCCAGCATGAGCCTGGCCGCTTCGTCGAAATGCTCGGCGTGGCGCTCGGCGTGAATGCGCATGTAGAGCAGGCCCGGATCGTCGCGCAGGCTGGCGGGCGCGCGCGCCGAGACCTTGGCCCAAGAGGCGTCATGGGCGAGATCTGACTCGGCGCGATAAAGCGCCTGCCCATCCTTGCCGGCGAACGACGCCGCCCGTGCGGCGGCCGCGAACTGCTCGCGCAGCGCCAGACGATCGAGGCGGTAGATCCGATCGGCGGCGGAAAGCGCGCCGGAAAAATTCTTCAGCAGCCGTTTTTCCAGCGCGGGCGAAAGATCATCATTGCGCCAAAGGTCGCGGGCGATCCGCCCCGCCTCGTCGGCGCGGCCCGGATCGTTGCGCAGGAGCTCCGCGAAAGCGAGCCGCCCGGCGGCTGTCGTCGGCGGAAATTCCGCGAAATAGGCGGCGGCGCGCTCGGGCTTGGCGCCTTCCGAGCCCGCAAGCTCCTCGGCGCGCTTGCGCAATTGCCCGGTCGGCCAATCGGGATGGGAGCGGATGAATGCGGCGACCCGCTCCAACCCGGCCTCGCCAGGATGCATCCGCACCGCTGTCCATTCCAGGGCGTTGCGCGTCAACGCGTCCTTGGTCGTCAGGACCGCGTCGCCCGACAGGATTTCGCCCTCCGCGTAATAGCGCAGCGCATCGGCGGCGCCGCCAAGATCGCGTCCCTGCGCGACGCCCGGCGGCGTGGCGGCGGTTTCAGGCGCGGGAGCGCTGCTTTGGGGGACATCCGCCTTTGACTCTTCAGCCGTCTGCGACGGGAAGATATTCATGACGGGAAGGGAAAAGATATGCGAACGACGCGCGCTCTGCTGCAGAACTGGGACGGTCAAGCAGAAAGCGGCGACCAAAGCCGCGCCCTTGAGTCTCCGATCCCCCCGCAATATCCGCATCGAACCGCCTCGGTGGCCCGTTAATGAGGCGTTCAGCCTGCGCCGGGGAAATTAAGTTCAGGTTAACCAAGCTCACCGGCGGGAATCTCCCGCCATCGACGCGACGTGGGGCTATCGCCTCTTTCCGTCGCCGCAATCAGTCGCTATGAGTGACCGGGGCAAATAACCTGCCAAAAGCGGCGCCGATGGGGCCACAAAACGGCGACAAGCAGGACGGACGAGGCAATGGCGACAGATATGCGACTTCGGGGTTGGATGACGGCGCTGGTGACCCCTTTCAAGGACGCCGCCGTTGACGAAGAAGGCTTTCGCTCCCTGATCGAATGGCAGATCGAAAGCGGCATTCACGGCCTCGTCCCCGTTGGAACGACGGGCGAAAGCCCGACCTTGTCGCATGAAGAGCACAAGCGCGTGGTCGAGATCGCCGTCGCCCAGGCCGCCGGGCGCGTTCCGGTGATCGCCGGCGCCGGGTCGAACAACACGCGCGAGGCGATCGAACTCGCGGTCCACGCCGAAAAGGCCGGGGCCGATGCGGTGCTGGTCGTGACGCCCTATTACAACAAGCCCAATCAGGAGGGCCTGTTCCAGCATTTCAAGGCGATCGACGCCGCCATCGGCATCCCGATCGTGATCTACAACATTCCGCCGCGCTCGGTGATCGACATGTCGGTCGAAACGATGACGCGCTGCTATAGCGAATTGCGCAATATTATCGGCGTCAAGGACGCGACCGGCAATGTGGGGCGCATCTCCCTGCAGCGTCAGGCGATGGGGCCGGAGTTCCTGCAGTTTTCCGGCGACGACATAACCGCGCTGTCCTGCTTCGCCGCCGGCGCGGTGGGTTGTATTTCCGTGGTCTCGAACGCCGCGCCGCGCCCCTGCGCCGAGCTCTGGCGCGCGGCGGCCGCCGGCGATTACGCCCAGGCGCTCACCATCCAGGACAAGCTGACGCCGCTTCACGTCGCGACCTTCCTCGAGGCGGGCGTGACCGGCGCCAAGACAGGCCTGAATCTTCTGCGCAAGATCTCGGATGAAGTCCGGCTGCCGCTGGTGGGCTCGACCGCCAAGACCCGCGACGCCATCCGCGCCGCGATGATTCACGCGGGCGTCCTCACGGCGTGATCGCGTCGTCGACGGCCCATCATAGAGCGAACGATGTACGAACCAGTTGGCTTCCGCGTCGATGACAAGGCGGAGATGGTCGCGCTCATCCGCGCCTTCCCGCTCGGGTTGCTGATCGCGCCGCGCGCCGGCGAAGGATTTTTCGCCAGCGCCGATCTCGTTCCCTTCCTCATCGATGACGGAGGGATTGTCCTGCGCGCCCATGTCGCCGCGGCGAATCCGCTGTGCGCGGCGCTGGCCGAACCGCGCGATGTTCTCGTCGTCTTTCAAGGGCCGCAGGCCTATGTCAGCCCGACGCATTACCCGTCGAAACGGGCGCACGGCCGGGTCGTCCCGACATGGAACTACACGATGGTTCAGGCCGAGGGGATGGCGCGCCGGCGCGACGAGGCCGAGTGGAAGGCGGCGCAGAGCGCGGCCTTGACCTACCATCAGGAAAGCGGCCGCGCGGAGCCTTGGGCGCCCGCCGACGCGCCGGAAGCTTTCATCGCCGCCCAATTGCGCGCCATCGTCGGCGTCGAGATTGAGATTTCGTCGCTCAAGGGAAAATATAAGCTGTCGCAGAATCGGGACGACGCCGACCGAGACGGCGTGATCGCGGGCCTCGCGGCCGAAGGGCCGCCAGGAAGCGGCGCAGTGGCGCATTTCATGGCCGCCCGAAAGGAGCCCAGAACCCGTGGCTGAAAAAAAGCCCACCAATTTCAAGATCGTCGCCGACAACCGCAAGGCTCGTTACAATTACGAAATCGGCGAAACTTTCGAGGCGGGGCTCGCCTTGACCGGCACAGAGGTTAAAAGCCTGCGCACCGGACGCTCCACGATCGCCGAATCCTATGCAAGCGTGGACAAGAGCGGCGAAGTCTGGCTGGTGAACGCCAATATCCCCGAATATGCGGCCGGCAACCGCTTCAATCACGAGCCCAAGCGTCTGCGCAAGCTCTTGCTGAAACATCGCGAGATCGCCAAACTTGCGCAGGGCGTCCAAAGAGAGGGCATGACCATCGTGCCGCTCAAGCTGTATTTCAACGACAGAGGCCGCGCCAAGATCGAAATCGCGCTCGCCCGGGGCAAGCAGGCGCACGACAAGCGCGAGACGGAAAAGCAGCGTGACTGGAACCGCGAAAAATCCCGGCTCCTGAAACAGCGCGACTGACGGGGCGCGCCATGCCGGCCGACCGCATGAAGGAGCATCGGGGAGGCCGCATATGACCGAAAAGCCGCAAAGCCGCTTTTTCAAATCCAGCGACGGCCTGAACCTGCATGCGCTTGTCCTTGGCGACAAGACCGGCGCGGCGCCTGTCGTCTGCCTGCCCGGGCTCACCCGCCCCGCGCGCGACTTCGTGGTTTTGGCGAGTTTCCTCAGCGCCACCACCCAGCGCCAGGTCGTCTGCCTGGACTATCGCGGCCGCGGCGGCTCGGATTGGGACCCCGACTGGACCCATTATTCCTTCGCGACCGAATTTGCTGATAACCTCGTCGTGCTCGAAGGGCTCGGGATCGCCTCGGCGATCTTCCTCGGCCTGTCGCGCGGCGGCCTGCACGCGCTGACCCTGGCCGGCGCGCGGCCTGAAATGGTCAAGGCC
>JAJXYV010000126.1 GCA_021780435.1 Pseudomonadota bacterium | reverse complement strand
CTGGAGCGGCTGGGCGTGCCGGTCGGCAAGGACGATCCGCGCATCTCGCGCCTGCTCGTCGCGGTGAAGGACAAGGAGGCGCAGGGCTATGCCTATGAAGGCGCCGACGCCAGTTTCGAACTGCTGGCGCGCCGCGTGCTCGGCCATGTGCCGGATTATTTCGAGGTCGAGCGCTTCCGGGTCGACGTCGAGCGCCGCCATAACGCGCAAGGCGAACTGGAGACTTTTTCCGAAGCCACCGTGCGGGTCAATATCGACAGCGAGAGCCTGATCTCGGCCGCCGAGGGCAACGGCCCGGTCCATGCGCTTTACGGCGCCCTGTGCAAGGATCTCGGCAAGTATCAGAAATATATCGACGACATCGAGCTGCTCGACTTCAAGGTCCGTGTCTTTCAGGGCGGCGCCGACGCCGTCACCCGCGTGCTGATCGAATTCGGCGACAAGGGCGGGGAAAACTCGACGGGCGACACCTGGACCACGGTGGGCGTGTCGCCCAACCTGATCGACGCCTCCTTCCAGGCCCTGCTCGACGCGATCCAATATAAATTGCTCAAGGCCGGAGCTTGAACTCCAGCCCGGCTTTGCGCGGGATCATGGCTCAAGTCTGACTATTACATTATCGTGACCGTCTACTTCGGCAGCGCTAGCCGCCGAGCGTTGTTTTGCGCTTCGCGGAGGATTTGCTTTTGGCCCAGACGGAACAGACCGAACCCCCAATCGAAGCGATTGCGCCAGACGGACCGACCGGCGCGGCGCCAGCCGCTGCGAAAATCCTCGCGCAGCCCAAGCCCGGAAAGCCGAAGCCCGCGCCCAAGCCCGGAACGCCAGAACCCGAGACGAAGCCCCAGCCGGAGGAATCGCCTCACCATCACCTCGCCCAGATGCGCCATGACCCGGCCGCGATCCGCCGCGTGTTCGAGACGGGCGAATATCCCTATGCCGCGCGCATGCGCACTGCGCCCTATGAAGAGCACATGCTGAAGCTTCAGCAGGAGCTTCTCAAGGCGCAGCGCTGGGTCGAGGAGAGCGGCGAGAAGATCGTCATGCTGTTCGAGGGCCGCGACGCAGCCGGCAAGGGCGGCACAATCAAGCGTTACATGGAGCACATGAATCCGCGCACGGCGCGCGTCGTGGCGCTGCAGAAGCCGACCGAGCGCGAGCGCACGCAATGGTTCTTCCAGCGCTATGTTTCGCAACTGCCCTCGGGCGGCGAAATCTGCCTGTTCGACCGCTCCTGGTACAACCGCGCCGGGGTTGAGCGCGTGATGGGCTTCTGCACGCCCAGCGAATATCTCGAATTCATGCGCCAATGCCCGGAAGTCGAGCGCATGTTGGTGCGCTCAGGCGTCCGGCTGTTCAAATACTGGTTCTCGGTCTCCCGCGAGGAGCAGCGCCGCCGCTTCGAGGCGCGCAAGACCGATCCGCTGAAGCAATGGAAGCTCTCGCCGATCGACCTCGCCTCGCTCGACAAATGGGACGAATATACCGAGGCGAAGGAGGCGATGTTCTTTTACACGGACACCGCCGATGCGCCATGGACGGTCGTGAAATCCGACGACAAGAAGCGCGCCCGCCTGAACTGCATGACCCATTTCCTGTGGTCCCTGCCCTATCCCAACAAAGACCTGTCCATCGTCAAGCCGCCGGATCCGCTGATCGTCGGCTCGACCGAACATGTCATCGGCCGCGACATGAACATCATCGAAAAGACCGTGCATCCGAACCTGAAGCGCGGGTGACGCCCGTCTTGTTTTGAGTGCAGATCGGCTTTACCATCAGCTTGGCGGAATATCTTGGAACTTTTCTGGCCTCCATGCGTTTCCTTCTACTTGGGTGGAAATGTAAAGGTCTTGAGCTGACCACCCGATGAGGCGTCGCCTCCATGCGCCAACTCGCGTTGACGGTTCGATCGACGCTTCCGGCGTCGGGCAGATCAAGACTAATCCACCGCATTCGCTCGAACAGAGGATGCTAACAATGGTCAAGACAACCCTGATAGCCGCTTTGGCGCTCGGTCTGTCGCTGGTCGGATCGGCTGCCTATGCCGACAGCCGCCTGGTTGACGGCGCGCTCGGCGCAGGAGCAGGCGCAATCGTCGGCGGGCCGGTCGGCGCCGTCGCGGGCGGCGTGGTCGGTTATGCCGCGGGTCCGACCATCTCATGCGGCCTGCGTGGCGGTTGCTATCACCATCACCACTATTATCATCACCACTATCATCATTATTATCAGTGATGACGTAGGCGGTATGAGTCGATTTGCGCCCCGCGATGGGGCGCAACGTCGGCCCGATGGACGGAAACCAGCTATGCGAATGTTGATCGGCGCTCTCGCGATGGTGGCGGCAGGTGGCGTTTTTTCTCCGGCAAGCGCGAGTGAGAGGATCGGCAAGATCACCTCGCTTGATTGGGACAAGGAAGTCTTTGCGCTCGATAACGGCCATACCTATGTGGCGCGCAACAAGAGCGTCGAACTCTCCGCTTTCACGCTCGGCGAGAAGGTCAAGATCGAATATCACAGGATCAATGGCGAAAGAATCGTGACATCGATACGCCCGACTCCTTGAATATCAAGTCATTCGGGCGAGATCTGTTTGACGTCACAAGCGTGGACGGCCTGCCGAAACGACGATCAGGTTTTCGACGCCGACGCAAAGGACCGGCGAGCGATCGCCGGTCTTGACGTTGCGCCCAACTTTTATCCAGCTCTGAGTTCGCTCTGACGGTTGGTGAGCCTGCCCCCGACGCCTGACCGGGCGACCCGTCGATTCCAGAGGATGATCGGGTCACCGCGGGCTGCTGTCCGGTGGCCGATTGGGAAACGATATCGGCGGCTTGTTGCCGAAGGCGCCATGAGGCCGTAGCTCGGTATTGTCCCTACGCCGAGCCTCTACTTATTCGCTAACGCAGACGTTCAGTTCGCGGGCGTCGGAAGGCTCATGAACCAATGTGCGTCCGAACACTCCGCCCGGAACATGCCGTTGAAGGACTCGATAAAGGCGTCGTCGGTCGGCTTGCCCGGCCGAGAGAAGTCGAGGACCACGCCGGCCCGACAGGCCCACGGATCGAGGCCGTGCGACACGAACCCTGTCCCTTGATCGACGCGGATCGTCAGCGCCCCTTAGCGATGATGATGGCGACTACGGTGACGGTGCTGAGGAGCGCCCACCACGCCTTTGACGCCGCCAACAACGCCCCCGGTCACACCACCGACAACGCCTCCAACTGCCGCGCCAACGGGGCCAGCCGCGCGCCCGCCCTTGGCCGCGCCTTGCTGTGCGCCTCCAACAACGCCTTGCGCTTGCGCGGCGAGGGGCATCGAAAGAGCGGCAAGAACGACAGCGGCTTTCGCCAATCGGATTTTCATGAGCAATCTCCGTTTTGTATCCGGCCATCGACCAAATCATTTTTTACGAACGTCAGATCATCCCCTGCATCTGTTTTTAACCCCCGTACGTTGCTGACGGTTCCGTGATCACTTGGAAAAGGTGTTTGACGAAACCGCGGGCATGGCGTTTGTCTGGAAACG
>JAJXYV010000032.1 GCA_021780435.1 Pseudomonadota bacterium | reverse complement strand
AAGCGTTCGAGAGCGACGTCGTCCTGGGCGCGCTGGGCCGCCGCCTCGAATTCATCGCGCCAGCGCGCGGGATCGGCGGCGAGTTGGGCATGGAGCGGGCTTGCGCCGAAAATGCGGAAACGCAGGGCGAGGGGGCGTCCCTCCGCCTGTTCGGCCTCGGCGCAGGCGCGGGCTTCCGCCGCGCGCAACAGGGTTGCCGTATCTTCGTGGGCGCCGGCGTCAAGCGCGATTTCGGCGAAGCGCGCCCGATCGACGATCAGCCGGCGCAGGTCCGCGACCATTCCGTCCTCGACATCGACGAGAACCGCGCCTTTCGCGCCGGTCTCGCGGATGCTGCGGCCCTGAAGATTGCCGGGGAAAACGACATAGGGATCGCGCGCGACGACCTCATGGGCGTGGACATGGCCGAGCGCCCAATAATCATAGTTTTTGGCGCGCAGGTCGTCGAGGCTGCAAGGCGCATAGGACGCATGGCCCGGGCGGCCGTCGAGCGAGCTGTGCAGCACGCCGATATTGAACCAGCCGGGCCTGGGCGCCGGAAAGCTCCGCGCGAGATTTTCGCTCTCGGCGCGATGCGAGAAGCCGCGCCCGTGCAGGATGACGCGCCATTCGGGGAGTTCGAAACTTCCCGGCCGGCCGGTGGGGAATTGATGCGCGAGGTCGGGTAGGGACAGGCTTTTCGTCACCACCGAATCGGCGTCGTGATTGCCCTTGAGCAGATAGATCGGAACGCCGGCCTTGGCGAGGCGGGCGATCTGGCGGTTGAAGAACAGGGCGATCGAGGCGTCGCGCCAGTCGCCGTCGAAAATGTCGCCGGCCAAAATCGCGAAACGGACCTGCTCCTCCAGCGCGCGATCGACGAGGTCGGCGAAGGCGTCACGGCTGGCGCTGGCGAGCCGCGTGGCGAGGCTCTCGTCGCGCAGGCTCAGGCCCCTGAACGGGCTGCCGAGATGGAGGTCGGCGGCGTGGAGAAAGGTGAAGCGCATCTCGAGGCAATTCGATTCGTTTCGAGGAGTCTAGGCCTCGGCGCGCGGCGAAAGAAGGCCATGCTTGTTTCGCGCTGCAAAACTTGCTCTTTTGGCGCGGACGAGGGCGGAAAAGCGATGAAAACCTGCGTGATCCAGATGAATTCGACCGGCGACAAAAGCGCCAATCTCGAGCAGGCCCGCCGCCTGATCGAGGAAGCGGTCGCGCAGGAGCGTCCGGACTGGATCGGCTTGCCGGAAGTGTTCGACTTTCTCGGCGGTTCGCGCGCGGAGAAATTCGCCGCAGCCGAGATCCTGCGCCGGGGCCCCGCCTATGATCTATGCGCTGAACTCGCGGCCAAACACGGAGTTTTCCTCCACGCTGGCTCTCTGCTTGAAAAAAACGCCGACGACGAGCGCCTGTCCAACACAACGGTGGTTTTCGACCGGCTGGGCCGCGAGATCGCGCTCTACCGCAAGATCCATATGTTCGACGTCATGACGCCCGACGGCGCCGCCTATCGCGAGAGCGCGACCTTCAGGCCTGGCGACGAGGTCGTAACCTATCAGGCCGAGGGCGTGACCTTCGGCTGCGCCATCTGCTACGATATCCGCTTCCCCGCCTTGTTCCAGGCGCTTGGAGGGCGCGGCGCGCAGGCGATCGTGCTGCCGTCGGCCTTCACCCTGCAAACAGGCAAGGACCATTGGGAGGTCCTGTGCCGCGCCCGCGCCATCGAGACGCAATGCTATTTTCTCGCGCCCGCCCAGGTTGGCGCTCACACGGCGAGTGGTGAAACGCGCCTAACCTATGGTCATTCGCTGATCTGCGATCCCTGGGGACACAAGATCGCCATGGCCTCCGACGCTCCCGGTTACGCCGCGGCGCGCCTCGATCCGGCTCTGATCGCCCGGGTGCGCGCCGCGATCCCGGTCGCCGCGCAGCGCCGCGACACCTTCGTCTGACCGCCCGCGCTTTACTTCGCCTGCGCGCGCGCCTAAACCGCCGTCGCGCAGAGGAGGGACGGTGCGATGGACCCATTCACGAAAGCCCGGAGCGCGGCAGACAGGCTGATCGCCGGTCTCGGGTCCGCGCCCGTAGTGATGGGCATTCTGAACGTCACGCCGGATTCCTTTTCCGACGGCGGCCGCTTCGTCGCGGCGGAAGCGGCGCTCGCTCACGCCGACGCCCTCGTTGCGGCGGGCGCCGGCGTCATCGACATTGGCGCGGAATCGACCCGTCCGGGGTTCACGCCGGTGGACGAGGCCGAGGAATGGGCGCGGCTTGAACCCGTGCTGGCGCCGCTGCTGGCGCGCGCCGCCGCGCCCGTTTCCGTCGATACGACGAAAGCAGCGGTCGCGCGCAGCGCAGCGCTGCTCGGCGCGGCGATGATCAACGACGTGTCCGGTCTGCGCGCCGATCCCGCCATGGCGGATGTGGCCGCCGAATCCGGCGCGGCTCTGGTCGTGATGCATCATTGCGCCGAGGTCGACTCCACCCGCGACATTGTCGCCGATATGTTCGGTTTTTTCGACGAGACGCTCGATATGGCCAAAAAGGCGGGCGTCGCGCGGGAAAAGATCGTCCTCGATCCGGGAGTCGGTTTCGGCAAGAGCCTGCGCCAGAACCTTCAGGCGATCGACGCCTGCGGCGCTCTGCACCAGGAATATGGCCTTCCCGTCCTGATCGGGGCGTCGCGCAAGCGTTTCATCGGCGACCTGACCGGCGCGCCGGTCGCGGACCGGCTCGCGGGAACGCTTTCCGCCCATCTGCGCGCTTTCTCGCGCGGGGCGACGGTCTTTCGCGTCCATGACGTCGCCGAACATGTCGGCGCCCTGAAGATCTGGAGCGAAATTGAACGCGCCTGAAAGCCGGAACGGCATGCGCCGCGTCGGCCTTGGCCTTGGCGCCAATCTCGGCGACCCGGCGGGGAATCTGCGTCGCGCCGTCGCCTCGCTGAGCGAGGCCGGGCTCGTCTTCGACGCGCTCTCTTCGCTTTACGCCACCCCGCCCTGGGGCGTGACCGACCAGCCCGACTTCATCAACGCCTGCGCGCTCGCGCGCACGAGCCTGCCGCCGCTCGCCTTGCTCGACCTTGTCAAGGCGACCGAAAAGGCTTTGGGTCGGGAGGAGACCCGCCGCTGGGGACCTCGGGTCATCGATATCGACATCCTGTTCTATGATGATCTCCGCTGGCGCGACGACAGGCTCACCCTGCCTCATCCCGGCTTGCTCGAGCGCGCCTTCGTCCTGGTTCCGCTCGCCGAGATCGCGCCAGACCTTGTCTTTGGCGGGGTAAGTCTCGCCGCCGCCGGTTCAGGGGCCAAGGCGCAGGGGATCCGGAAGCTTTCCGAATTTTTTCCGAAAAACGTTTAAAGCCTTGAAAAATTAAAACTTTAACGGGAACAATTGTTTAATGGGTTTGGGGGATAACGGCTCGTCCCGAGGTCATGGACGGCTGCCGTCGGGCGGATCCGTTCAATTGGCTGAAAACGCGCGCAACGCGCCGAGCTTCGGGCTGGCGACCAGGTTCGGGTATGAGTTGTATCGTTATTCTTGATGATCGGGCCACAAATCGCGCCATCTATTCGCAACTCGCCCGTTCGGTCGGCCAGGACGTCTCGGTGACGGTTTTCAGCGACGCGGCGGAAGCGCTTGGCTGGCTGCAAGAGAACAGGGCCGATCTGATCGTCACCGATTACGAAATGCCCCGGATCGACGGCGACGAATTCATCACCCGTTTCCGCGCGCTCCCCGGCTCGGCGCGCGTGCCGATCATGATGATCACGGTGTGCAGCCAGCGGCAGAAACGGCTGCGCGCTCTCGAGAGCGGCGCCACGGATTTCCTGCGCGCGCCGGTGGACCATTGCGAATTCATCACCCGCGCCCGCAATCTGCTCAGGCTCAGCCGCTCGGCGACACCGCTCGCGGAAACGTCGGCGCCGCCCGCGCCGGCGCACGCGGCGCCTTCGGCGGACGACGTCGGCGAAGACCAGTCGCCCAATCTGCTCGCACGCTGCGGCGAGGCCGATTACGCCATTCACGTCGTCGAAGTTGATTTCTCGGGGCTGCTTGCTGACCTTTCCCCTGTCCTGCGCGGCCATCTGCGCGGCTCTGACTTCGTCGTCCGCCTCGATCCCCGGCGTTATGCCTTGCTACAGTCGCACGTCCTCCGGCCAGACGACGCGCGGGCGCTTTCCCACCGTCTGCGGTGCGTCTGCGAATCCTTGGACGGCGTCGCCGCGTTCCGGATCGGCGTCGCCTTGCCTCGCAAGGGACGAGAAAGCGCGGCGCAGCGCGCCGTCGCTTGCCTGCGCGAGGCCGCCGCGCTGGCGCGCGCCGCGCCGCGTTCGAACTCGTCGCGCGCGCATTGGCGATTGGCGCCCTGGGTCGAATTGGCGACGGGGGCGATCGCCGGGGTCGAATTGATGAGCCCTGACAATGTCCTGGAATTCTCCGACGCCGAGGCGCGTCGTGTCGCCTTTTCCTGCGCCGCCGGCAGAGGCTTCGCGGATGGCAGATTTCGCGTCGGGATGCGCCTGGCGCTCGCCGGCGGCGACCTCGCGCCCTCATTGCTGCGTCTGCCCGCGCTTTTCGTCGAATATGGGATCGAGCCTTCGCGTTTCGAACTGGTCGTCGATCTCGGTGAAATCGTCGAGGACGTGGCGCGGTGGGAGCGCATCGCAGACGCCTCGAAGGCGTTGGGCGTTTCGCTGGCGCTCGATTTTGCCGCCTATGCGGACGACCCCGCGATCTTTTGGCCTACCCTGAGGCGGGCCCAAGAGCAGGGTTGGTGCGACGTCGCGCGTTATTCCTGCCCGCACGAAAAAGCGGCGGCGTTGGCGAGAGCGCTTCGCGCGCGGGCCGAAGCCGAGCTCGGCGCTCCGCTTGTGCTGCGCGCGGATGACGTCGCCACCCCGGCGGTCCTTCCCGCGCTGAGGCGTGCTGGCGTGAATTTCGCGCAAGGACCTTGCTTTGGAGCGCCGCTCGCCCTTCGCGATTTGACGAGGTTGCCGCCGCGCCTGGACCGCGCCGCAGTCCAGGCGCGCCGCGCATG
Source organism: Pseudomonadota bacterium (assembly GCA_021780435.1). Classification (GTDB taxonomy): domain Bacteria; phylum Pseudomonadota; class Alphaproteobacteria; order Rhizobiales; family Beijerinckiaceae; genus Rhodoblastus. Next base: position 8,929 of record JAJXYV010000032.1, on the reverse strand, counting down.
ATCCATTCGCCGCGGGATCGCCCCATCTTGTCAGGAACGCACCGTCGCAAGCATTTGCCCGCTCTATCGAGATTCTTGCGCGCGCTCTTCCTGGCGCGGCATTCGCCGGAGCAGGGCATCATGCTCAACCGCCTGGCGTTCGCGATCCTCGTCCTGTCCGCCTCCGCGCTCCAGGCGCGCAACGGCGGAAGCGGCGGCCGGCGCTTTCTCGACGAGGGGTTGCCGAGCCTTCAGGCCTATGTGGCGTTCATCGGCCTCGCGCAGGCCCATCTGGCGCTTTGGCCCAACGAGAGCCGCTTGCGCCGGACAATCGCCATTTTCGCCGACGCAGCCTTCGTTTCCTATGGCCTGTGGCTGGGCGGCGCCGCGTCCGCCTTTCTCTTCCCGCTCTATCTCTGGATGATTCTCGGCAATGGCATGCGACTCGGCGTGGCTTACATGGCCGTCTCGGTGATCAGCGCGGTGGTCGGATTCGGCGCGAACGTCTGGGCGACGCCGTTCTGGCGTGAAAATGTCGCGCTTTCAGCCGGATTGTCTTTCGCGATCGTTACAATGCCTGTTTATGGCGCGCTGCTCTTGCGCCGGATCGCCGAGGCCCGCGCCGAGGCGGAGCGCGCCTCGCAAGCGAAGACACTCCTGCTCGCCAATGTCAGCCATGAATTGCGGACGCCGTTGACGGCCATTCTTGGCCTGGGCGACATGCTGAAAAAGACGGGCCTCGACGGCGGCCAACGGGAAATGGTCCAGACGATCTGCGGCGCGGCGAACGTGCTGCTGCGTCACATCGAAGGCCTGCTGACGGTCTCGCGCGACGAAATCGGCGCGGACGCGCGACAGGTCGAACGCGTCGATCTTTATGCGCTGCTGATCTCCCTGCGCGCCATGCTTGCCGTCGAGGCCGACAAGAAAGGCGTTCGCCTCGGCCTGGCCATCGAAGGCGGAACGCCCCGTCATATCAGGTCCGAGCCAGGGCTCCTGCTCGACGTGGTGCAGAACCTCGGCGGCAACGCGGTGAAGTTCACGCCGGCCGGCGCGGTGGCGATCCACGTCGCGGCCGTGAATCGGGAGGGCCATGGCCTGGTCCTGCGCGTCGAGGTCCGCGACACCGGGATCGGCGTCGACGCGGCGGCGCAGGAGCGGATTTTCGACGCTTTCGTGCAGGCGGGGCCGGAAATTGGCGCGCATTTCGGGGGCGCCGGCCTCGGCCTCGCCATCGCGCGCCGCCGTCTCGAGGCGCGCGGCGGATCGATCGGCGTCGAAAGCCATCCCGGCCACGGCGCCCTGTTCTGGTTCGAACTGGCCATCGAACGCGACGATTCGAAAAAGGCCCCGCGCCCGCAGCCGCCGCAAGCGCCGCCGGCTTCATTCGCGGGGGCCGAAGCCGCGATATGCGCTCAATCTCAGGAGCCGGTCTATGTGATCGCGGAGGATGGATTCGACGCGCTGGCTTTGGCTCGCCGTTTCGCGCTCGCCGCTATCGTCCGGCGAGCGGATCCTGATGCGATCGCACTGGCCAGCGAAGCCGTCGCCGACCTCGTCGAAGCATCGGGCGGGCGAGAGGAGGCTCTTGTCGCGCCGAATCCAGCCGCGCGCGGAGGCGGGCGAGCGATCCTCCTGGCGGAGGACAATGGCGTCAACCGCATGATCTTCGAGCGCATATTGTTGGGCGGAGGCTATCGGGTGACCTCGGTCGCCGATGGCGAGGCCGCGCTCGACGCCATCTTGAGCGGGACGTTCGACCTGATTCTGCTCGACCTGAACATGCCTGGGATCGACGGTCTCGAGGTTGCGCGCCTTTACCAGTTCGCGCGCGTCGGCGCGGAGCGGGCGCCGATTATCGCCCTCACCGCCGACGCCGTCGCCGAGCGGCGGAAGGATTGCCAAGCAGCCGGAATGGCGGCTTGTCTGGTCAAGCCGATTGCGCCTGAAGCCTTGCTCGACGCTTTGGATGACGTCCTGCGGGCGGTTGGCCCGCAGGGCGCGATCCCGCCAGCCGGACCTTCGGCTGATCGCGCTTCGGATGTCGACAAGTCGTCGATCGCGGCTCTGGCGAGGCTTGGCGGCGAGGAATTCGTCCGCAAGGTCGTTGCTGAATTCATAGGCGAGAGCGCGCAGATCACCGAACGCATGGTTGTCGCCGTGGAGCAGGGCGATCTCGAAGCTTTCCGCCGCGAGGCGCACGCGCTGGAAAGCAGCGCTGGCAATGTCGGCGCCGCCGAACTGGCGCGGCTCTGCCGCAAATGGCGGGCTCGTTCGCCCGAGGCCTTCGTCCTCTATGGCGACGATTGTCTTGACGATCTGCGCGGCGAGTGGGGCCGAACGATCACCGCGCTCAACCGTGGCGTCGCGCAACGCGCGAACCGCGCACCCGGCGGTCGGGGCGCGGCGGCCTGACGCGGCGTCCGCGACAACGGACGCCGCCTTTTCACGGCGAAGCTAGAATTTTCCCTGCCGATAGTCTTCGTAGGCCTGGATCAATTCTTGCCGCGTGTTCATCACGAAGGGGCCGCTCCACGCGATCGGCTCGCGCAGGGGACGCGCCGCCAGCAGGAGGGCGCGGGCGCCCGCGGGTCCGCCGGTGAGCGTGGCCTCCTCGCCCTCCCCGAGGGCGAGGAGGCTCAAGGCCTGGAAAAGCTGCGGCCCCGCGTCGCCGGGCGCCGCAGCCTCGCCATCGTAAAGCACGAAGAAGGCCTGGTGGCCGGCTGGCAGGGGCTGGCGGAACGCGCCGCCGGGCGCGAGTTCGACATCCAGATAGGTCGCATCGACGTGGGGCGCGCGGACAGGGCCGATCAACCCGGCCGTTCCTGCGCCTGCGATGATCTTGACCCGGGCGCCTTCGCGCTCCTCGACAGGCATCTGCGCCGCCTTGAACTCCTGATAGGCTGGCGGCGACATCTTTTCTGAAGCGGGCAGGTTGATCCAGAGCTGGAAGCCGCGCATCAGGCCGTGGTCCTGTTCCGGCATTTCGGAATGGATCAGGCCGCGTCCCGCCTTCATCCACTGCACGTCGCCCGCATCGATCACGCCGGAATGGCCGTGGTTGTCGCTGTGGCGCATCCGCCCGGCGAGCATGTAAGTGACCGTCTCGAAGCCGCGATGAGGATGATCGGGAAACCCCCCGATATAATCGCCCGCACGCTCCGAGCCGAAAAAATCCAGCATGAGAAAGGGGTCGATCGGCGGTTGCGCGCCCGAGCCGATCAGTCGGGTCATTTTCACGCCGGCGCCGTCGGAGGTCGCCTCGCCATGTGTGACGGCGATGACCTTGCGCGCCTTGAACTCCGTTGCGACGTTCATGAATGGGTCTCCTTTGCGCGGGAGATCGGGTCGCGGGCGCGAAGGGGCAAGCCTCGCCCTTCGCGCATTGCAGAAACGCAAGCCGAATCAGGACTTGACCGGGCAGAAGGACTCGTAAAGCACGCCAATCAGCCGTTCCGCCTTCTCGTCCGCAAGCGCGTAGCGGATCGTCTGGCCGTCCCGACGCGGACGCACCAACCCGTCCTTGCGGAGAAGCGCGAGATGCTGGGAAATCAGGCTCTGGCGCGCCGCGAGCTTCTCGGCGATGTCGCCGACCGGAGATTCCCCCTGCGCGAGCAGGCACAGGATTCGCAATCGAACGGGATTGGCCAGTGATTTCAGGAAGTCGCTGGCCTGTTCGGCCGCGTCGGAAAGAGCCGCTGCGTCGACAGCCATGGAAGGAGCCGTCTCATTGACCATCGGCGAGGGTTCTGAAGCTGACGGCATGATCCACAATCGCCTCCACGCGGTGAGTGTCTGTCAATTCGGCGGGGTCGCGTTTTATTTCTCGCACGAATTTTATTCGCGCACATTCATATTTTCGCGACTTCTCACATTTTCGATACCGCGTCTCCGATGCAAAGCGCAAGAGAAAACGAAGCTCGTTCCCCGCAAATGCGCGCGAAATCGAGTGGGTTAATGATTTTGAGCAGTGGCTGGACAGTCTTGTGGTCAAGCGCCCGGAACGGGCGAGACCGACGTCGAGGCGGGCAGGGGACCAAAGGCGAAGCCACCGAAGCTGATCCGCGCCATGCTGGAAATCTGATTCCAGCCAGGAAACGCCGGTCGCTTCGGAAACGCGGATCGCATTGCCTCGATTCGCACGATTTTATGCGCTGTCGGCCGGTGGCCTCCATGTAATCTTCGGTATGCCGTCCTGGCGTTCCTTCACTTGGTATGGTCGTTATTTGACGTGCTGCGAAGCTTGTGTGTAAACAAGCCTGAATATGGTTGTTTTCCTTTGTGTGGCGCGTCAATCTTGTGCATGCGTCAACAGACGCCGGCGAAGAAATACGGCGCTTTGACCCAGTTTCCAACCTGGTGCGGGATTATTGATAGATGCCAATCCGCGGCTCCGTCGAATGCAAGGATGCGCAAGTCATCAGCGGATGGATCGCGGTCACGCCGGGCGACGCCCCCCCAAGGATCGAAATCATGGTGGGCGGCAAGGCGGTTGGCGTCGTCGTCGCCAGCGAGCCTCGTCCCGACGTTCGCGCCGCCGGCATCGGGGACGGAAATTGCGGCTTCACCTTTCACATGCCGCCGGACATCGATCCGGTTTTGGCCAGTTCGGCGCAATTGCGCCTTGTGGGAACTGAAATCTATCTGGATCGCAGTCGCTCTTCGCCTGAATCCAATCCGGGAGGCGCTCTACCCGGCGAGGGCAGCGTGTTCATTCTGGGGGCGGCCCGTTCGGGCACATCGGTCGTCCTGCTGGCGATTTGCAATGTCTTGCGGCTGCACGGCTTTGGCGAAAGCCACGCGCCGCAGATCTTCCAGCGAATGAGTTTCCATTTTTATCAATATGTGAAGCAATTCGTCGGGGATGCTGGTGTTCTGGCCGCTCGCCTGCCTGTGGCGGAGCTGGAGGAAAATCTGATCGTTTTCCTGCGGCGCTTCTATGCGCAGCAGTTCGGCGACCAGCCTTTCGTCGACAAGACGCCGGGCGCCGAGGCCATTGTCGGCGCGCCGTTCATCAAGAGGGCGTTTCCGGGCGCGAAAATCATCGTCATGGAGCGCAATGGCGTCGAGGTGATCGAATCCTACCGGCGTAAATTCGGCGCCAGCTTCGATGACGCGCTGGCGGAATGGTCTTCCTGCGCCGGTCAGATCGCCAAGCTCAAGACCACGATGCCGGAGATCCTTTTCCTGAGCCAGAACGAATTGCGGATCGATCCGGACACGATCGCCCGCAAGATCGCGGAGCACCTTGGCCGCTCGGAGGAAGCCGGAAGGCTCGCCGACTTCTTCCGGTCGAGCCGCGACGACGTGCTGTCCGGCAAGGAGGCCTGGGCGCGGGCGCAGACGCTCGCGGATGTCGACTGGTCGGAAGCGGAAAAGCAGAAATATCGCGAATTTCTTTGATGCGGGCGTCCGTCGCAGGTTTCACGACGACTAAAGGGCGGTCCGCGGCTTTCTCGCGGGATCATGTTTCTTCGTCGCGTCAAAGGCTTGCCAAATCGTTCCCATTCGGGTTAGAAGATACGCGATCCAATTTGCCATCGAGCCGCCCGTGTCCTTTGACGCTGACCAGATGCTGACGACGAAAGCCGGCGCCTCGCGCCCGGCGCTGTCGGCCTGCGCGCTCGGCAACGACCTCCTTCTCCTTATCAACCCCTGAGGGCCGGCCGGGCTTTGCCTGGGCGCTCAGGGGAGATTGAGCCGCAGCCTCTTCCGGCCCCGGCGACGCATGTCCACACCCCGAAAGTTTCAGGGCCATGCGGAACGCAAAGCGGGGCGCCAATCTTCAGGACGATCCGATGACCGAGCAGAACGTTGTTCCCTCCAAGCCCTCCGAAAAGGAGCGCGTCTATATTTTCGACACCACCCTGCGCGATGGCGAGCAATGCCCCGGCGCCTCGATGACCTTCGAGGAAAAGCTGGAAGTCGCCGACATTCTGGACGCCCTGGGCGTGGACGTCATGGAGGCCGGCTTCCCGATCGCCTCGCAAGGCGATTTCGACTCCGTGTCCGAAATCGCGCGGCGGGTAAAAAACGCTTCCGTGTGCGGCCTGTCGCGGGCGTCCGCCAAGGACATCGACCGCTGCGCCGAAGCCGTGCGCCACGCTCGCATTCCGCGCATCCACACCTTCATTTCGACCTCGCCCGTTCATATGAAGTACAAGCTGCAGATGGCGCCCGAGAAGGTCCTGGAGTTGATCGCCTCCTCGGTGACCCGGGCGCGCAATCATGTCGAATTCGTCGAATGGTCGGCGGAAGACGGCACCCGCACCGAGCACGACTTCCTGTGCCGCGCCGTCGAGACGGCGATCAACGCCGGCGCGACGACGATCAACATCCCCGACACGGTGGGCTACACCACGCCGGACGAATATCGCGCCCTGTTCGAAATGCTGCGCGCGCGTGTGCCCAACGCTGACAAGGCGATCTTTTCGGTCCATTGCCACAATGACTTAGGCTTGGCGGTCGCCAATTCGATCGCGGGCGTCATGGGCGGCGCCCGCCAGATCGAATGCACGATCAACGGCATCGGCGAACGCGCGGGCAACGCGGCGCTGGAAGAGATCGTCATGGCGATGCGCACCCGGGCCGACGCATTGCCCTTTGAAAACCGGATCAACACGACCCTGCTGACGCGCGCGTCAAAACTGGTTTCGGCGGTGACGTCCTTCCCGGTGCAGTACAACAAGGCCATCGTCGGCCGGAACGCTTTCGCCCATGAGAGCGGCATCCACCAGGACGGCATGCTGAAGAACGCCCATACCTATGAAATCATGACGCCGGAATCGGTCGGCGTGCAGAAGACCTCGCTGGTCATGGGCAAGCATTCCGGCCGCCACGCCTTCAGGGAAAAGCTGAAGGAGCTGGGCTATAATCTGGGTGAGAACGGGCTGGAGGTCGCCTTCACCCGCTTCAAGGATTTGGCCGACCGCAAGAAGATCGTCTATGACGAGGACATCATGGCGCTGGTCGACGACGAGATCGCCAACGCTCACGAGCGGATCAAGGTCGTCGAGCTGACCGTTGTCGCCGGCACCAAGGGGCCGCAGAAGGCGGCTCTGACTTTGGAGATTGATGGCGATCAGAAGACCCATCAGGCGACCGGCAATGGCCCGGTCGACGCCATCTTCAACGCGATCCACGCCCTGGCGCCGCATGACGCCAGGCTGGAGCTGTTCCAGGTCCACGCCGTGACCGAAGGCACGGACGCGCAAGCCGAGGTTTCAGTCCGGCTGTCGGAGGACGGCCACGTCGTTTCGGGACGCGGCGCCGATCCGGACACTCTGGTCGCCTCGGCGCGCGCCTATGTTTCCGCGCTGAACAAGATTGTCGCCCTGCGCGGGCGTGGGCCGCTGGAGGCCGTTGCGACCCTGTAATCGAGGAAAGCCGCCTGCGAAAATCGCGGGCGGCGTTTCTCTTCGCGCTCCGGCGTCCTATGTTAGGGGCGACCGGAGGTTTTCATGATCGGATTTCTTCTTCGCGCCGCCATTGTCGCGCTGGGTCTTTGGGTCGCCTCGCGCATCGTTCCCGGCATTGCTTTCAATTCGCCGGAAACATTGCTGGTGGCGGCGGTCCTGCTCGGGATCGTCAACGCCATTGTGCGTCCGATCCTGATCCTTTTCACCTTGCCGATCACGGTCCTGACCCTCGGGCTGTTCCTTCTGGTCGTGAACGGGCTGATGATCGAGCTCGTCGCGCATCTGCTTGACGGCTTCGTCGTCGAGGGCTTTGGCGCTGCGATTCTGACTTCGCTGGTGGTCAGCCTCGTGAGCTGGGTCGTCTCCTGGTCGATCGGGCCGGGCGGATATGAGATCATGATCGTGCGGCGCTGAGGCGCGCCGAATTACGACTTCGTTCAGGGCGCGGCGGAAAAAGCGGGCCGGCCCCATCCCGTGTAAAGGCCGTGAAAACTTTGGGCTGTAGGGTTGTTGGCGGATCACTTTTTCGCCAACAGATCGCGGGGGCGCGGCCAATGGAAGTCTTCATGTCTTTTCTTGTCTCGGTCGCGGCCTTTCTGCTGCTGATGGCCGTGATCGGCAGTTTTTTCACCGTCCAGACCGCGCAGGTCGCGGTCATCACCCGCTTTGGGCGCTATCTGCGGGCGGCCCAGGCCGGGCTGAACTGGAAGGTTCCCTTCATCGACAAGGTGGACGGACGGATGAGCCTGCGCGTCAACCAGATGTCGCTGACCATGGAAACCAAGACGAAGGACAATGTCTTCGTCACCATTCCGATCTCCGTTCAGACCCGCGTGCGCCCCGAAAAGGTTTACGAGGCCTATTATAGCCTGTCCGATCCCCAGGCGCAGATTCAGGCCTATGTCGAGCAGGTCGTGCTCGGGCATGTTCCGGGCATGATGCTTGACGAGGTCTTCGCCAGCCAGTCGAGCATCGCGGCGGCGGTCAAGCATGAGCTGGACGTCGACATGGCCGCCTTCGGCTTCGAGATCGTCAATGTGCTGGTCACCGACATCATCCCCGACGCCAAGGTCAAGTCGGCGATGAACGACATCAACGCCGCGCAGCGCGAGCAGGTCGCGGCCAATGCGCGCGGCGAGGCCGAGAAGATCCTGGTGGTCAAGAAGGCGGAGGCCGAGTCGGAGAGCAAGGCGCTGCAGGGCCAGGGCATCGCCAATCAGCGCAAGGCGATCATCGACGGGTTGCGCGGCTCGATCGAGGAGTTCCAGAAATCGGTCGGCGACGCCAGCGCCAAGGAGGTCATGCAGCTGGTGCTGGTGACCCAATATTTCGACACGCTGAAATCGATCGGCGAACAGGACAAGACCAACACTTTGTTCGTCTCGCATTCCCCGGGCGTGGTCCAGAATTTCTCCGAGCAGATCATGCAGGCGATTTCCGCCACCCAGGCGCAGGCGCAGAAGTGAAGGCGGGACGGCGCGAACTCCCGTCTTTTCGCTTGTGCCCCCCACCCTTACCCTCCCCGCAAGGGG
>JAJXYV010000017.1 GCA_021780435.1 Pseudomonadota bacterium | reverse complement strand
GCGCCCGCGCCGCTGCCCTGTCCGGCTCTGGCCGGGCCGGTCGACATCATCATACCGGCATACAACTGCCTGCAATATCTCGATCCGCTCTTCGAGAGTCTCGAGCGCAACACGGCGGAGATACACCGTGTGATCCTGGTCGATAACGGCAACCAGGATCGAGCGATGATCGAAAGGCTGCGGCTTTTCGCCGCGAGACGGCCCAATGTGGAGCTGATCAGGCTCGAGGAAAACCAAGGCTTCGTCGGCGCCGTCAACCGCGCGGCGGAAATCGCCGAACGGGATTTCGTCCTGTTGAACACGGACGTGATCGTTCCGCCCCTTTGGCTCGAACGGATTATGGCGCCGCTGGCGGCGGATGCGAAGATCGCCAGCGTCACGCCGTTCTCCAACGCCGCGACCGTCTGTTCGTTCCCGGAATTCTGCGTCGATAATCCGATCTATGGCGGGATTGACGTCGACCGGATCGACCAATGGTTCCAGCATGTGCGCCTCGGCGAAATCGACGTCCGGCTTCCTTCGGGCGTCGGCTTCTGCATGGCGGTGAGGCGGTCGCTCTGGCTTGAAATCGGTCCCTTCGACGAAGTGGCGTTCCGGCGCGGCTATGGCGAAGAAAATGACTGGTGCCTCCGCGCCGAGGCGCGTGGCTACAAGAATGTCATCGCGCCCGATCTCTTCGCCTATCACAAGCATGGCGGAACGTTCGAAAGCGCGACCCGCGCCGAATTGCGGCAGAACAGCCTCAACGAGGTCGCGCGGCGCTATCCGAGATATCTTGCCGACGTCGACGCCTATTGCAACCGCGATCCGCTGCGTCCTTTGCGCGAAATCCTGTCGATCGTCATCGCTTGTCGGGAGGCGGATCGTCCGGCGCATTTCTTCGTCGATCACCAACTCGGCGGCGGCGCGAACGATTACCGGAGGGATCAGATCAACGAACTGGTCGCCCTGGGCCATCCGGTTCTGACCTTTCTGATCGGCGGCCGTTCGGCGGTCGAAATGGAGGATCGCCTGTTCCTGATGGAATTCGCCTTCGGCGCGTCGCGTTTCAGGATGCAGATTTCGCGCCTCGATGATCTCAGGACGCTGTTTGAGCTGACCAAGGTCGAACAGATCGTCGTCAACAGCATCGTCAGTTCGGAGCGGCCACTGCAGGTTCTTGCCTTGCTCGCCGAGCTGAAAGAGCGAACTGGCGCGCGTCTGATCGTTCCTGTCCACGATTTTTATCCGCTTTGTCCGTCTTACACTCTGCTTTCCAATGAAAGTCGCTATTGCGCGTTGCCGAGCCGGGCGGCTTGTGAAGCCTGTCTTTCGGAAAACCATTTCGCTGCAAATCCGGGAAAGTCGACCATCGGCGCCTGGCGCGAGGGCTGGGGGAGATTCCTGCGGCTTTCGGAAGAGATTCTCTGTTTCTCCGAAGACAGCCGGACCCATGTCTGCGCGGTCTATCCCGACGTCGCCTCGAAGATTCGGGTGCGGCCGCACAAGCTCAAGGTTAAGTTCGATCGATTGCCGGCCTTCGGGAAAGGGGGCGATCTTCATATCGGCGTGGTCGGCGCGATCGGCCCGCAGAAGGGTTCCGAGATCGTCCGGGCTCTTGCGTCCGACATGTCCGAGCGCGACCCCTCGGCGGCGCTGACGGTGATCGGCGAGATCGACAGACCTGTCGCCTTGAAAAATTTCAAAGTGACCGGCCGCTACACGCCGGATGAACTTCCGTCCCTGATCGAAAGCGCGCAGATCACCGTCTGCCTGTTTCCTTCGATCTGGCCGGAAACCTTTTCCTATGTCTGCGAGGAATTGATGTCGCTCGAGGCGCCGCTGGCGGTCTTCGACCTCGGCGCGCCCGTCGAACGCGTGCGCCATTATCGATATGGCCGCGTTCTCGATCTGGCTCTCGCGCAGGACGCCGCGCGGCTGCATGACGAATTGCGCCAATTTGCGCACGATCTGGCAGGATCGACGGCGGACGCCTGAGACAGGCCGCGAAAGCAGTCCAAAACCCGGGATTTCCGAAGCGGAAATTTGCAGGCGGCGTGGACACGTTTATGCTTTATAGCATTGAATTCGCAGGGCCGGTCGGACAAGGCGTTCGTCTTGCGCAAGCGCCGCCGCAGAAGTGCCGGAACGCATCTTGCGCAGGTTCGTGACGATTCTTCGGTGGAGCCGGATTGGAAGGCGGAATCTATGGCGATTTCAGAGCATCTGCGTCAGTTGGAAGCTGAATCGATTTACATTCTTCGGGAAACCGCCGCCGAATTTCAAAATCCCGTCATGCTCTATTCGATCGGCAAGGATTCGAGCGTGATGCTGCATCTGGCCATGAAGGCCTTCTATCCTTCGAAGCCGCCCTTTCCGCTGCTCCATGTCGACACGACGTGGAAATTCCGGGAAATGATCGCCTTTCGCGACGAGACCGCCCAGCGTATGGGCCTCAATCTGATCGTGCATGTCAATCAGGATGGCGTCGCCCGCGGGATTTCGCCGATCGCGAGCGGCTCGTCCGTCCATACCCAGGTCATGAAGACGGAATCCCTGCGCCAGGCGCTCGACAAGTGGAAATTCGACGCGGCGATCGGCGGCGCGCGGCGCGACGAAGAGAAAAGCCGAGCCAAGGAGCGCTTTTTCTCGCATCGCAACGCCGCCCATGCCTGGGATCCGCGCAACCAGCGCCCCGAACTGCGCCGCCTGTTCAACACGCGGATCGCGCCGGGCGAATCCATGCGCGTCTTCCCTCTGTCCAACTGGACGGAAATGGACGTCTGGACCTATATCGCCGCCGAGAACATCCCTGTGGTCGATCTCTATTTCGCCAGGAGGCGGCCGCTGGTGAAACGGGACGGCGTGCTGATCATGGTCGACGACGACCGCCTGCCGCTTCATTTCGGCGAAGTCCCGGACATGATCCTGTCACGTTTCCGGACGCTTGGCTGCTATCCGCTGACCGGCGCGATCGAATCGAACGCCGAGACTGTGGACGACATCATCGAGGAATTGCGCCTTTCCCACCTCTCGGAGCGCCAGGGGCGCCTGATCGACGCCGACGAATCGGGCTCGATGGAAAAGAAGAAGCGCGAGGGATATTTCTGATGACCCGTTCGATGAGAAAAATCCCGGCGCGCGACAGTGACGATTCCATGGGGCTTCCGACCCTGCGCCTGCTCACCTGCGGCTCGGTCGATGACGGCAAGTCCACGCTGATCGGACGCATCCTTTACGATCGCGGCCTCGTGCCGGACGATCAACTCGTCACGCTCGAGCGCGATTCGCGCAAATTCGGCACAACCGGCGACGACCTCGACCTCGCCTTGCTCGTTGACGGCCTCGAAGCCGAGCAGCAGCAGGGCATCACGATCGATGTCGCCTATCGCTATTTTTCGACTGACCGGCGCTCCTTCATCATCGCGGATACGCCCGGACACGAGCAATATACCCGCAATATGGCGACCGGCGCCGCCAATTGCGACCTGGCGATCCTGCTCATCGACGCCCGCAAGGGCGTTCTCGACCAGACCCTGCGCCACATGGCGCTCGTGTCCATGCTTGGCATCCGCCATGTCGTGCTGGCCATCAACAAGATGGACATGGTCAATTACAACGAGGCGGTGTTCAACGCCATTGTGACCGACTTCTCCCGGCACGCCAGCGGCATGGGGTTTCGAACCCTCGTCGCGATCCCGATGTCGGCGCGTTTTGGCGCCAATGTCACCGCGCGTTCGACCTATATGCCCTGGCATCAGGGCCCTTGCCTCCTCGATTATCTCGAAACGATCGATGTCGCGGACGAAGCGGTCGATGCGCCCCTGCGCTTCCCGATCCAATGGGTCAACCGGCCCAATCTTGACTTCCGCGGCATGAGCGGAACCGTCATGTCGGGGCGGGTCAGGGTCGGCGACGAAATCTGCATCGCCGACACCGGCCTTACCACCCATGTCGCGCGCATCGTCACCATGGACGGCGATCGCGAGAGCGCCGAAGCCAATGACTCGGTGACGCTCGTTTTCACCGAGGAGATCGACGCCACCCGTGGCGACGTGATCTGCCATGTCGCGGATCGTCCCGTGGTCGTCGAGCAATTCGCCGCCCACCTGTTCTGGATGGGCGCGGAAAAGCTGCTGCCCGGCCGTTCCTATTTCATCAAGGTCAACGGCCGCACCGTCCCGGCGAGCGTGACCGAGATCAAGCACCGGCTGAACATCTCGAACCAGGAGAAAATGGCGGCGAAAACGCTGCGCCTCAACGAGATCGGCTTCTGCAACATTTCGACGACCCGGGCGCTCTGCATCGATCCCTTCGAACATTTTCGCAACAGCGGCGCCTTTCTGCTGATCGACCGCACGACCAACGCGACGGTGGCGATCGGCACGATCGCCTTCCCCCTGCGGCGCGCCAGCAATGTTCATCTCCAGCACATGAGCGTGACCAAGGAGGTCCGCTCCGCCTTGAAGCAACAGAAGCCGGTCGTGCTGTGGTTTACCGGGCTTTCCGGTTCAGGCAAATCCACGGTCGCCAATCTGGTGGAAATGAAGCTCGCCGGGCAGCACGCCCATACGATCACGCTCGACGGCGACAATCTGCGCCATGGCCTCAACCGCGATCTCGGCTTCACCGACGCGGACCGCGTCGAGAACATCCGCCGCGTCGGCGAAGTGTCGAAATTGATGGTGGACGCCGGCCTGATCGTCCTGTCCTCCTTCATCTCGCCCTTCGAGGCCGAGCGGCGCATGGTGCGCGAACTGCTCGACCCTGGCGAATTCGTCGAGATTTTTGTCGACACGCCGCTGGAGGTCTGCATCCAGCGCGACCACAAAGGGCTCTACAAGCGGGCGCTCGCGGGCGAGATCAAGAATTTCACCGGCGTCGACCAGCCCTATGAACGGCCGGAAAACGCCGAAATCGTCCTGACGCCCGACGATGGAAGCGCCGAAAAGATGGCCGAGCGCATCGTGAACTATCTGCGCGATCGTCAGGTCGTCGCCGCCGACTGATCGTTTCGGGGCTGCGCTCACGCCGCGCGGCCCTCTGCGAATCTGCTATCATGGCGCCGGCTCAATCTGCGGGCGGGCGCGCATGACCGACGAAAGCAATGCCTTTTCGGCGCCCTATGCTCCGCCCGACGAGGATTTCGCCCGCCTGTGGCTGGCGGCGCCGTCGCGCGACGATCTCCGCGCGGCGGAAACCGCCCTCGCTGCACGATTGCTGGGCGCGATCCGTTCGCGACCGCCCGGCGTCGTCGGGGTCGAGGATTTCCTGCGCGAATTCCGGCTGTCGTCGCGCGAGGGTCTCGCGGTCATGGCCTTGGCCGAAGCGCTCGCGCGGGCGCCCGACAATCCGACGGCCGATCTACTGCTCGCCGACAAGCTCGCGGCAGGCGATTTCGAAGGTCACGCGCTGCGTTCCGACGCGCCGCTGATCCAGGCCTGCGCTTTCGCCTTGGGCCTGTCGGCGCGGCTGGTCGAAGCCGAATTCTCGCCGCGCCCGGTCGTCGCCGGTCTGGCGCGGCGTTTAGGCGCCCCGGCCTTGCGCACCGCCGCGCGTCAGGCGTTGCGCCTTCTCGGCGGCCATTTTGTCTTCGGCGACACGATTCACGCGGCCCTTGCCCGCGCGAAATCGCCGGCTTGCCGGAAAGACCTCCATTCCTTCGACATGCTGGGGGAGGGGGCGCGCACGGCGCAGGACGCGCGCGCGCATTTCGAGGCCTATGCGCATGCGATCCAGGCAATCGGCGAGGCGGCTGAAGGCGAAGGCCCCCCGCGAAGGCCGGGGATTTCGGTCAAGCTGTCGGCGCTTCACCCGCGCTATGAGGCGATCGCCAACGAGCGGGTCCGCGCCGAACTTGCTCCGCGCTTGCGGGAGTTGGCGGGTCTCGCCAGGGAACAGGATATCGGGCTCACGGTGGACGCCGAGGAGGCCGACCGGCTGGAATTGTCGCTCGACGTCATCGGGCGCGTCCTCGCCGATCCTTCGCTTGCAGGCTGGGAAGGCTTCGGCGTTGCGGTCCAGGCCTATCAGAAGCGTGCGGGCGCGGTGATCGACCATGTCGCGGAACTGGCGCGCCGTTTCGGCCGGCGGGTGACGATGCGCCTCGTCAAAGGCGCCTATTGGGACAGCGAGATCAAGCGGGCGCAGGAGCGGGGGCTGGCGGATTATCCGGTCTTCACCCGCAAGGCGATGACCGACCTGAATTACCTCGCCTGCGCCGACCGGTTGCTGGCGGCGAGTCACGTCTTTCCGCAATTCGCCACCCATAATGCGCTGACCGCGGCGTCGATCGTCGCCCGGGCGCGCGGGCGCCGGGATTACGAATTTCAGCGCCTCCATGGCATGGGCGAGGCCTTGCATGAGGCGCTGCGTCAGCATTCGGGCGTCGCCTGCCGCGTCTATGCGCCGGTCGGGCCTCACCGCGACCTGCTCGCCTATCTGGTGCGGCGCCTGATCGAAAACGGCGCCAATACCTCTTTCGTCGCGCGCGCCGCCGAGCCAGAGATTTCGGAAACGGACCTTCTCGCCGATCCGCTGGACATTTTGCGCGCCTCGGGCCGCGCCCGTCATAGCCGCCTGCCTTTGCCACGCGATCTTTTCGCGCCGGAGCGCAAGAACTCCGCGGGCGTCGAATTCGGCGACCGCGCGGCGCTGGCGGGCCTTCTCGCCGAGATCGCGCCGCATCGGGGCGCTGCGGACGCCATCGTTCCGCATGCCGTCGAGGCCGAGACCGCTCTCGTGCGCGCGCAAGAGGCCTTCCCGGCCTGGAGCGGGACGCCGGTGGCACGGCGCGCCGATATTCTGCTGCGCGTCGCCGACCTCGTCGAATCCGAACGCGGCAGGCTGATCGCTCTCCTGCATGAGGAAGCGGGAAAGACGCTCGACGATTGTCTTGCCGAAGTCCGCGAGGCGGCGGATTTATGCCGCTATTATGCAGCCGAGGCGAAAAAGATTTGCGCCGCCTTGCCGCTGCCCGGCGTGACCGGCGAGGACAATCTTCTGCGCCGACACGGGCGCGGCGTTTTTGTCTGCATTTCGCCGTGGAACTTCCCGCTCGCCATTTTTTCCGGCCAGATCGCGGCGGCGCTGGCGGCGGGAAATTGCGTGGTCGCCAAGCCGGCGGAACAGACGCCGCGCATCGCCCTTGTCGCGGCGCAATTGTTTGCGGCGGCGGGCTTGCCCGACGGCGCGCTGGTCTGCGCCCCCGGCGACGGCGCTGTCGGCGCGGCGCTGGTTGCGGATCCGCGCGCGGCGGGCGTCGCCTTCACCGGCTCGGTCGAGACCGCGCAGTCGATCCAGCGCGCCCTGGCCGCGCGCGGCGGCCCGATCGTTCCGCTGATCGCCGAGACGGGCGGGATCAATGCGATGATCGTCGATTCGACCGCCCTGCTGGAGCAGGTGACCGACGACGTCCTGGCCTCGGCCTTCCGCTCCGCCGGCCAACGCTGTTCGGCGCTGCGCCTGCTCTGCCTGCAGGAGGATATTTACGCGCCCGCGCTCGACATGCTGATCGGCGCGGCGCGCGAATTGCGCATCGGCGATCCGCGCGAGGTCGCCACCCATATCGGCCCGGTCATCGACGCCGCAGCGAAAGCGGCGCTCGAGGCCTATCTCGCGGGCCGCACCGCCGAGGGGCGCGTTCTCTATGCCGGCGCGGCGCCCAAGAGCGGGAACTTCGTCGCGCCCCATATCGTGCGGCTCGACTCGCCGCGCGACCTGACGCGCGAAATCTTCGGCCCCGTGCTCCATGTGACGAGCTGGCGGGCGGAAGGCTTTTCGGATCTGATCGACGAGATCGCGGCGTCGGGCTATGGCCTGACTCTCGGCCTGCACAGCCGGATCGACGGGCGCATCGCCGAACTCGCGCGCCGGGCGCCGGCCGGGAATATCTATGTCAACCGCAACATGATCGGCGCGGTGGTCGGCAGCCAGCCTTTCGGCGGCTTCGGCCTGAGCGGGAGCGGCCCAAAGGCCGGCGGGCCGGATTATCTGCGCCGTTTCACCCGCGAAACCACGCTGACCGTGAACACGGCGTCGCTCGGCGGCGACGCCGGCCTCCTGTCGATGGAGGATTAGGCCTTTTCCACGCCCCAATCGTGTTCGGTCACATATTTGTATGGATAGTCCGGCTCGACATAGCCCTTGGGTCCCTCGCGCTTCGGCAGTTTCACCTTGTCGCGCGGCACGTCCTCGTAGGGAATGTGCTTCAGCAGATGCGAGATCACATTGAGCCGCGCCCGCTTCTTGTCGTCGGAGCGCAGGACATACCAGGGACCCCAGGAGGTGTCGGTGGCCGCGAACATGGCGTCGCGGGCGCGGGAATAATCGTACCATTTGCTGAAGCTCTTCAGGTCCATCGGCGAGAGCTTCCAGATCTTGCGGCCGTCGTCGATGCGCGCTTCGAGGCGGCGCTCCTGCTCCTCCATGCTGACCTCAAGCCAGTATTTCAGCAGGATGATCCCCGCTTCGATCATGGCCCTCTCGACAGCTGGGGCCATCAGCAGAAAGCGCTCGACCTGTTCATCGGTGGCGAAGCCCATGACCCGCTCGACGCCCGGGCGATTGTACCAGGAGCGGTCGAAGATCACGACCTCGCCGGCGGCGGGGAAATGCTCGATATAGCGCTGGATGTACATCTGCGACTTCTGTCGCTCGGTCGGCGCGGGCAGCGCGACGACGCGGAAGACGCGCGGGCTGACGCGCTCGGTGATCGCCTTGATGCAGCCGCCCTTGCCGGCGCCGTCGCGTCCTTCGAAAATGATGCAGACCTTGAGGCCCTTGGCCACGACCCATTGCTGGAGTTTCACGAGTTCGACATGGAGCCTGGCCAGCTCCTTCTCGTAAAGCTTGTTGGAGAGCTTGCCGCCGATGGATTTGGCCTCGGCGTCGATTTCGCGATGCTTCTTGTCTTTCTTGCCCATTTCGCAGCCTCCCGGCGTATCGCGGCGTCGAACCCGCCTTGCACGATACCACAGCTTCGGCGCATGCGCCGCGTCGTGTCTTTGCGCCGGAATTCCGCTTTCCCGAATTGCCGCGCCCCTTGCATAAAGACCCTCGATGGTCCAAATAGGCGTCGGGAGGTTGGCGGTGGACGTTCCACTCGCCAACCGGGTCAGGTCCGGAAGGAAGCAGCCCTAACGAGAATGGGCGGGTCTTCGTCCAACCTCCTACTTTTGCGGCTTCGCCCGGCGGGTCGCATTCCGCGGGTCGCTACGCGGTCTTGCGAAAAGGTTCTGGTTCGCGCGCCCGACGACCGCTGGCGCCTTCTCACGGCGGTTCGATGATCGACGATTCCGCGCCAAATCCGAGCGAAAGCCAGTCCGGCGCCCTGTTCACCGACGCGCCGTCGAGCCCGGCGCCGGAAAAGCCGCCGGGCGTCTATCGCGTCCTGGCGCGAAAATATCGTCCGTCGCGCTTCGAAGACCTGATCGGCCAGGAGCCGATGGTCCGCACCCTGTCCAACGCCTTCGAGATCGGCCGCATCCACCAGGCCTATATGCTGACGGGCGTGCGCGGGGTCGGCAAGACCACCACGGCGCGCATTCTCGCCCGCGCCTTCAATTACGAATTGCCGGCGCGCGACGGCAGGCCCGCCGTCAACAGGCCGACCATCCACATGGACGAGATCGGCGTCCATTGCCAGGCGATCATGGAATCGCGGCATGTCGACGTGATCGAGATGGACGCGGCCTCCCACACCAGCATCGACGACATCCGCGAAATCGTGGACAGCGCGCGCTACAAGCCGGTGATGGCGCGGACCAAGGTCTATATCATCGACGAAGTCCACATGCTCTCGAAGTCGGCCTTCAACGGCCTGCTGAAAACGCTCGAAGAGCCGCCGGAACACGTCAAGTTCCTGTTCGCCACGACGGAAATCGAGAAGGTCCCGGTGACCGTGCGCTCGCGCTGCCTGCGTTTCGACCTGCGCCGGGTCGAGACCGAGGCCCTGGTCCGCCATCTCGCCATGATCTGCGACAAGGAAAAGGTCGAGATCGAGCATGATTCGCTCGCCTTGATCGCCCGCGCCTCGGAAGGATCGGTGCGCGACGCCCTGTCTCTGCTCGATCAGGCGATCGCCCACGGCGCGGGCTCGGCCGTCGGGGTCGAAGCCCTGCGCCTGATGCTCGGCCTCGCCGACCGCTCGCGGGTGATCGACCTGTTCGAAAGCGTCATGAAGGGCGATATCGCCGGGTCCCTGGCCAATCTCAAGGAGCAATATGACGCCGGCGCGGACCCGGCTCAGGTCCTCGTCGATCTTGCCTCCTTCGTCCATTTCGTCACCAAGACCAAGATCGCGCCCTCGGTCGTCGACCCCTCCGCGACCGAGGTCGAGCGCGAGCGCGGCGGCTTTTTCGCGCAGAACCTTTCGATGTCCGCGCTGTCGCGCGCCTGGCAGATCCTGCTCAAGGGCGTTGAGGAGGTGAAGGACTCGCCGCGGCCTTTGCCCGCCGCCGACATGGTTCTGGTGCGGCTCGCCTATGCCGCCGATCTCCCCACGCCCGAGGACGCCCTGAAACGGCTCGCTTCTGCGCCGGCCGGGGTCCCGCGCGGGCCGTCGAACGGCGCCTCTCCGCCGTCGGCGCCGGGGCCTTCCGCCGCCTTGCGCGCGGCGCCGCGCCTCGCCGCAGCGCCCGCCATCCCCGCGCCTTCGCCGGCGCCGGCTCCGACGGCGGCAAGCGCGCCGGCGCTCGTCGTCCGGACGTTCGCTGAACTCGTCGCTCTGGCGGGCGAGAAGCGCGACATCCAGATGAAGACGGCGCTTGAGCGCGACGTGCGCCTTGTGCGTTTCGAATCCGGCGTGCTCGAATTTTCGCTGGCGCCCGGCGGGTCGCCCGCCCTTGCGCCCCAGCTCGCCCGCAAATTGCAGGACTGGACCGGACAGCGCTGGATGGTCGCGCTCTCCTCGGCGGAAGGCGCGCCGAGCCTCGCCGAACAGGCCGAGGCCCGCGAGAACGAGCGGCGGGTCGGGTTGCAGGCCCATCCCTTCGTGCGCGCGGCGCTGGAGCTCTTTCCCGGCGCGGCGATTGTCGGCATAAGCGGCGGCGACGCGGAATCGGCGCCGGCAGCCCCCCCGGCGGCGCCGGAGGCGGCGAGCGAAGAGGTCGCCTATATCGACGAATCCGAAGACGAGGATTTCTGAATGGACATCATGGGTTTGATGAAAAAGGCCGGCGCCATGCAGGCCAAAATGGCCGAAATGCAGGCCGAGCTCGACAATGTCACGGTCGAGGGGCTTTCCGGCGGCGGGCTGGTGAAGGTCACGCTCACCGCAAAGGGAGCGCTGCAGGGCCTTTCGATCGATCCGTCGTTGATCAGGGAAGACGAGAAGGAAATTCTCGAGGATCTGATCGTCGCCGCCCATGCCGACGCGCGGCGCAAGGCCGAGGCCTTGCTGGAAGAAAAGATGAAGGGCATGACCGCCGGCCTCGGCCTGCCCGCGGGAATGAAGCTGCCGTTTTAGTCGTTGCCTTCCGCGCCTTGGCGTGGCGGGCCGATGGTCGCCGTCGCTCCTGGCGCCGTTGGTGTGATTCCTAAGGTATTCAAATGGCGGAACGCGTCGCCGGGCCGGAGATCGAGCGGCTGATCCAGTTGCTGGCCCGCCTTCCGGGCCTCGGGCCGCGCTCGGCGCGGCGCGCCGCCCTGCATCTGATCCGCAAGCGTGAGGAACTGCTTGGCCCGCTCGCCGAGGCGATGCGCGTGGCCAAGGAGAAGATCGTCGCCTGTTCCGTCTGCGGCAATATCGACACCTGCGATCCTTGCAGCATCTGCGCCGATCCGCGGCGCGACGCGAGCGTGATCGTCGTGGTCGAAACCGTGGGCGACCTCTGGGCGCTGGAGCGCGCCGGGGCGCTGAGCGCGAAATATCACGTGCTCGGCGGCGCCTTGTCGCCGCTCGACGGCGTCGGGCCCGACGACCTCAATATCGCGGGTCTCGTCGGGCGCGTCGCCGCGGGCGGGGTCAAGGAAGTCATTCTGGCGGTCAACGCCACGGTCGATGGCCAGACGACGGCTCATTACGTGACAGAGCTTCTTGCGCCCTTTTCAGTAAAATGCACGCGCCTCGCCCATGGCGTGCCGGTCGGCGGCGAGCTGGATTATCTGGATGAAGGCACGCTCGCGGCGGCGCTGCGCAGCCGGACGGATTTGTGAGCGCGCCTTATTGGGCCGCGGTCAGGAAATCCGGCTTGTCGTTCGAAAAATCGATGCGGTCGATGCGCTCACCGGTCCGAGCGATCTTTTCCGATGAGGTCAGGATTGCGGCGACGTCCTCCTGCGATTGGCGGAAATGGCTGTCGAGCTTCAAGACCCGCTGGCGCAGGCGCGCCACGTCCTCGACGAGGCGGCGCGTCTCGGCCTGAATGACATGGGCCTGGTCGCGCACGAGGGCGTCGCGGACCAAGGCCTGCAGAACCTGGATCGCCATGAGCAGCAGCGAGGGCGAGACGATCAGCACCCGGGCGCGATGGGCCTTCTGGATGACGTCGTCGAAATGCTCGTGCAATTCGGCGAACAGGGACTCCGAGGGGACGAAGAGGATCGCCACGTCCTGGGTCTCGCCGGGCAGGAGATAACGCTCGGACACGTCCTTGACATGTTTGCCGAGATCGGCGCGCACGCGCGCCTGCGCGGCCTTTTTCGCCCCCTCGTCGCCTGCTTCCTTCAAGGCGGTGAAGGCCTCGAGCGGAAATTTGGCGTCGATGGCCAGGATCTTGTCGTCGCCGGGCAGTTTCAGGGCGCAATCGGGCCGCGCGCCGGTCGAGAGCGTCTTTTGGAAGGCGTAGGCGTTCGCCGGCAAGGCGTCGCGGATGATCGCCTCCATCCGTCCCTGGCCGAAAGCGCCCCGCGCCTGCTTGTTGGCGAGAACGTCCTTGAGGCCGACCACTTCCTCGGTCAGGCCGGCCAGCCGCGCCTGGGCGGCGTCGATCAGGGCGAGCCTTTCATTGAGCGCGCTCAGATTGACCAGGGTGGCGCGCGCCGAAGTCTCCAGCCGTTCATTGACCCGATGGGCCGAGGAATCGAGCTTTTCCGCGACGGTGCGGGCGAAATCGGCCTGGCGGCCGCCGAGGATCTCGGCGAGCGTTTGCAGCCGCCCCGCCATTTCCGCATGAGCGCGCGAAAGCGCCGCCATCTGCGCCTCCTCTTGCGCCCGCCGCCCGCCGCGCGCGAAAAAGGCGAGCGCGAACAGGGCCAGCAGGACGAGCGCCCCCGCCAGCTCATAGGCAGTGACCGGAAAATCGAGGATTTCGAACAGAATGCGGTCGGTCATGGGGCGATCGAAGCAGGAATCAATGAACAAAAATAGAACATATCAGGCGATTCTTTGCAAAGCCCATTTGACGCGTCCCGCGCGCGCCCTTATCTCATTTCGACAAATCCTCGAGAGTTGATTTTTCATGGCTATCCGTCCGATCCTGTGCCTGCCCGATCCGCGCCTGCGCGCCGCCAGCGAAAATGTCGGCGTCGTCGATGACGAGGTGCGCGCGCTGATGGATGACATGCTGGAGACGATGTATGACGCGCCGGGCATCGGACTCGCCGCGATCCAGATCGGCGTCGCCAAAAGGGTGATCGTCATCGATCTCGCCAAGAAGGACGATCCGCCGGCGCCGCAATGCTTCGCCGATCCGGAAATCCTCGAACGGTCGGAGGACGCCTCCGTCTATGAGGAAGGCTGCCTCTCGATCCCGGATTATTACGAGGAGGTGAGCCGCCCGGCGAAGGTCCGCGTGCGCTTCCTCGACCGCAACAACGAGCGTCGCGAGATCGAGGCCGAGGGCCTGCTCGCCACCTGCCTCCAGCATGAGATCGACCATCTCGACGGCAAATTGTTCATCGACCATCTCTCGCGGCTGAAGCGCGAGCGCGCGATCAAGAAATTCGCGAAAGCCTCGCGGCTCAATGAGCCCGCCACGCCTCGCGGCCCGGAAATCCGCGAGAAGCTGGGCTGATCCATGCGCGTCATCTTCATGGGCACGCCGGATTTCGCGTTGGCGCCGCTCGCCGAAATCTTTGGCCGCGGCCATGAGATCGTCGCAGTCTATACGCGCGCGCCGAAACCGGCCGGGCGGCGCGGGCTGGAGTTGACCCCCTCGCCCGTCCAGGCGGCGGCGGAAAAATATGGCCTCAAGGTCCTGACGCCGAAGAACTTCCGCGAGCCGGAGACGATCACGGAATTCCAGGCCTTCGAGGCCGACGTCGCCGTGGTTGTGGCTTACGGCCTGATCCTGCCCAAGCCGGTGCTCGACGCGCCGAAATTCGGCTGCCTCAATCTCCATGCCTCGCTTCTGCCGCGCTGGCGCGGCGCGGCGCCGATCCAGCGCGCGGTCATGGCCGGCGACCGCGAAACCGGCGTCGAAGTGATGCAGATGGAGGAGGGGCTCGACACCGGCCCCGTCGCCATGGCCGAAAAACTTGTGATCACGCCCGACATGACGGCGGGCCAGGCCCATGACCGGCTCTCGGCCCTCGGCGCCGACCTGATCGGCCGGGCGCTGGCGGCGCTGGAGCGGGGCGGACTGCAATTCCAGCCGCAAGCCGGAGACGGCGTGCTCTACGCGAAAAAGATCGACAAGGCCGAGGCCCGCGTCGATTTCGCGCGTCCGGCGGCGGAGCTTCACAATCTGATCCGCGGCCTCTCGCCCTTTCCGGGCGCCTTTTTCGAGGCTGATTTCGGCAAGGGGCCGGAACGGGTGAAGGTCCTGCGCGCGTCCCTGGCCGACGGCGCGGGAAAATCTGGCGAAATTCTCGACGCCTCACCGCGCGTCGCCTGCGGCGAGGGCGCGATCCGCCTGCTGGAAGTCCAGCGCGCGGGACGTGGCCCCGTCTCGGGAGAGGAGTTTTTTCGCGGCGCGCGCCTCAGCGTCGGCGGCGTCCTGAGCCAAGCCGAACATGCCCCGCTATAAGCTCGTCATCGAATATGATGGGAGCGATTATGTCGGTTGGCAGCGGCAGGCCAATGGGCTCTCGGTCCAGGAAGTCATCGAGCGCGCGCTGGGGCGGCTGGACCCAAGCCCGGGCGGCCTGCGCGGCGCCGGGCGCACCGACGCCGGCGTTCACGCCGCGGCTCAGGTCGGCCATGTCGATCTGTCGCGGGAATGGCGGCCTGACAAGCTGCGTGAGGCCCTGAACGCCCAGATGCGGCCGGAAAAGGTCGCGATCCTCGAGGTCGAGGCGGCGGACGACGCCTTCGACGCCCGCTTTTCGGCGAAAGCCCGCCATTATCGCTACCGCATCGTCAATCGCCGCGCGCCGCTGACTTTCGATTTTGGCCGCGCCTGGCTGGTCAAGCGCCGGCTCGACGCCGGCGCCATGGACGAGGCGGCGCAGCTTCTGGTCGGCCGCCACGATTTCTCGACCTTCCGCGATTCCGAATGCCAGGCCGACAATCCGGTTCGCACGCTCGACCGGCTCGACGTGGTCCGCGAGGGCGACGAGATCCATGTCTACGCCAGCGCCCGCGCCTTTCTCCACCGCCAGGTGCGCTCCATGGTCGGCTCGCTGGAGCATGTCGGTTCGGGCAAATGGAGCGCCGCCGATCTGAAGGCCGCGCTCGACTCCTGCGACCGCGCCCGCTGTGGCCAGGTCGCCCCCGCCGCGGGGCTTTACCTGATCGCCGTCGATTACTGACCCGGCGAGAAACGGGGGAAGCAATGCGGCGGCTGGTCTTGGCGGCGATTTCGGCCCTTTCCCTCGCTCAGGGGGCGCGGGCGGGCGCCATCCTGACCGAGGGCGACGCGGGAATGGCGCGCGCCGCCGCCGTTGGCGAGACGATCGAGTTGCGGCTCAAGGAAAATCCCTCGACCGGCTATGTCTGGTCGGTCGCGGTCGATCCTCCAGGCGCGGCGTCGATCCTTTCCCGCCATCGGGCGGCGAAAAGCAGCCTCGTCGGGGCGCCGGGAACGCGCGAGATCGCGCTCACGATCCGGCGGGCCGGGCCTTTGACGATCCGCGCCACGAATGGACGGCCTTGGGAAGGCGCGGCCTCTGCCGCGCAAAGGCTGGAATTCCGCATTGAAGCGCGCTGAGCCTGCTATTCGACCTTTTCGCCGGGATAGACGCCCCAGAGATTGGTCTGCGCCATATAGCCGTCATAACCGCCAATCTTCAGGCGGCACCAGCTTCCGTCGCAGGTCTTGACGCTGGCGATGACGCCCGGCGCGAGGCGGGCGATGGCGTCCGCGTTTTCGCTCGGCCCCGAGCGCAAAGGGAAGGGCAGGGCGTCCTTTTTCCAGGGGGCGATCAGGGCGGTGCGCTTGCCGGACAGCAAGGAATGCAGGACCCAGCCCTCCGCGCCTTCCGAATCACGGATTCGCCGCCAGGTCTCGAATTCAGCGGTGATCTCCACCGGCAGGCCGGCGCGCTGATAGATCCATTTGGTGGCGTGATCCTTCGAAGGTCCCTCACGCAAATTCACGTGATCCGACTTTAGGCTGACATAGCGTGGCACCGGCAGGCCGGTGACCGGACCCACAACTTGCTGCGCCTGGGCTGGCGCAACGGCGACAAACAAGGCAAGGGCCATGAACGGGACGGCAAAAGCCCTCATAACAGCAGGAAAAAGCTTCGAAACAGGCGGAAATTGCTGCGGCAGGAGCGTCATGTCGCCGTCTTTCTGTATCCTGCGCCGGGGCGCCTTGTCCGGGAGAGCCGCCGGATCGCCGTCCTTGTTTTTGCCAAGGCATCTGCTAGGAAGCTGAAGCGGCGGGCGCCCGGAATAATGATCGTCGGATCTATCTCGCCCGATCGTCGTTAACGGCAGGTTTAAACCGGGGCGAGCCTTCCGGCGGCCCGCGCAGGGAGAAACGGGAAATCCATGGACAAAGCGAAGCCGCTCGTCATCGTCACCCGCAAGCTTCCCCAACCGGTCGAGGCGCGCATGAGCGAATTGTTCGACGCGCGCTTCAATGAAACAGATTCTCCGATGACGCCGGCCCAACTCGCCGAGGCGATCCGCACCGCCGATGTCCTCGTTCCGACGATCACCGACCGCATCGACGCGCATCTCGTCGCCCAGGCGGGCGAAAGGCTCAAGCTGATCGCCAATTTTGGCAATGGCGTCGACAATATCGACGTGACCTCGGCGCTGCGGCGCGGCATCACCGTGACCAACACGCCGGGCGTGCTGACCGAAGACACGGCCGACATGACGATGGGCATGATCATCGCCGTGTCCCGCCGCATCGTCGAAGGCGCCGGCGCCGTGGTCTCCGGCCATTGGGCCGGCTGGTCGCCCACCTGGATGCTGGGTCGCCGGATCACCGGAAAACGCCTCGGCATCGTCGGCATGGGGCGGATCGGCCAGGCGGTGGCCCGCCGCGCCCGGGCCTTCGGCCTCTCGATCGCCTACCACAACCGCCGTCCGGTCGCTCCGGCGATAGAGCAGGAGCTTGGGGCGACCTTTTACGAATCCCTCGACCAGATGCTGGGGCGCGTCGACATCCTTTCGATCAATTGCCCGCAGACCCCGGCGACCTTTCATCTGCTTTCGGCGCGCCGGCTGAAGCATCTCCATCCCGATGCGATCATCGTCAACACCGCGCGCGGCGAGATCATCGACCAGAACGCCTTGATCCGCATGCTGGAGGCGGGCGAACTCGCCGGCGCCGGCCTCGATGTGTTCGAGCACGAGCCCGCGACATCGCCGCGGCTCCTCGCGCTCGCCCAGCAAGGCAAGGTCACCTTGCTGCCGCACATGGGCTCGGCGACGATCGAAGGCCGTATCGACATGGGCGAGAAGGTCATCATCAATGTGAAGACCTTCATGGACGGCCATCGCCCGCCGGATCGCGTCCTGCCCTCGATGCTCTGAGGTCGTCGCGAATTACGGCTTTGGCGTTTCGGGCGCCGGGCGCGGCGCTCTTGAAAAGAAAAATTCGCGACGCCATATCCAACCTGCGGCGATAGCCGTGGGGGCGCTTCGGGCCCTCGACTCCACGAGGCGCCTGAAAGGGCTTCGAAATGTCGCGACCGACCTTGATGAACTCGCCCTTCCTTTTGGGCTTCGATGAGATTGAGAAGGCCTTGGAGCGCGTCACGCGCACCGCTTCAGACGGCTATCCTCCATACAATATCGAGCGATTGCAGCGCGAGGACAACCTGCCGGAGCGGTTGCGCATCACCCTCGCGGTTGCGGGTTTCACTCGCGACCAGCTGGCGATCACCCTCGAGGAGGGCCAGTTGGTGATCCGCGGGCGCCAGCAGGACGACCGGGAACGCCAATTCCTCCATCGCGGCATCGCGGCGCGCCAGTTTCAGCGCAGTTTCCTCCTCGCGGAGGGAATGCAGGTTCTCGGCGCCGATCTGGCTGATGGCTTGCTGTCGGTCGATTTGGTCCGGCCCGAACCGGAACGGATCGTCAAGAATATCGAGATCACAGTGCGGAGCTGAACCTTGGTCCGCACATGGGGCGCGTCTCAGGAGAGAGCGCAGAAAGGGTGAAGACGATGACCAACGAATTTGAACATGTGGCGCACGGGCCGCTGACTCCCGATCAGTTCGCCCATCTCGGCGAGGGCGCCATCGCCTATGTCCGGCCGATGAAGTCGGAAGAAGCGCAGGCGCTGTTCCCGCAGGTTCAGGGGCTGAAGCCCGGCATGCAGCTTTTCGCGCTGGTCGGCGCCAATGGCGAGCCGATCGTGCTCGCCGACAGCAAGGACGCCGCGGTCGCCAACGCCTGGGAGCATCAACTCGCGACGGTGAGCTTGCACTGACGGCCAGCGCGCCCTGAGTCTCTTCCTTCTCCCCTCGCGGCGGAAGGCGACGTGGACGTGGGGGCGCTAACCGCACGCCCGCGCGATCGCCTCCAGAAAGACCTCGCCATAGAGCGCGATCTTGCGCTCGCCGACGCCATGGACGCCACGCAATTCGTCCAGCGTCGCCGGGCGCTGCTCCGCCATTTCCAGCAAGGTGCGGTCGGCGAAGACCATATAGGCCGCGAGGCCCTGCTCCTTCGCGATGTCGCGCCGCACTTCGCGCAAGGCTTCGAAAATCCTGTTCTCGCCCGCCCCCTCGCCAGCGCGGCTTGGCTGGCGTTGGGTTCTGCCCGAACCTTTTTCGCGCGGCGGGTCGGCGCGCAGCAGGAAGGTTTCGCGTCCGCGTAAAATCGCTTCGCCTTTTTCGGTCAGGGCGAAGCCGCCATGTTCGGCGCTGGCCGCGCGCAAGGCGCCGGCGGCGAACAGTTGGCGAAAGGTCGAAGCCCAGTCCTGCTTGCCGCGATCGGCCCCGACGCCGAAGGTTTTCAACGCGTCATGGCCGTTGCGCCGCAAGGCGTCGCTGTCGGCGCCGATCAGCAGGTCGGAGAGATAATTCAGGCCGAAGCGCTGGCCGGTGCGATAGACGGCGGCGAGCGCCTTCTGCGCCTCGAGCGTTCCGTCGCGGGTGTGGATTTCGCCGCGGCAGACGTCGCAGGACCCGCAGGGCGGCGCGTCTTCGTTGAAATGGGCCAAAAGAATCTGGCGCCGGCAGGCGGCTGCCTCGCACAGGGCCGCGAGCGCCGAGAAGCGCTGATGTTCGAAGCGCCGGCGTTCTTCGGCCAGGTCCTTCTCGTCGATCTGGCGGCGGCGCAGCGCCATGTCCTCAAGCCCATAGAGCGTGAAGGCTTCCGCCGGCAGGCCGTCGCGGCCAGCGCGGCCGATTTCCTGGTAATAGCTCTCGATGCTCGACGGCATGTCGGCATGGACGACGAAGCGCACGTCGGGCTTGTTGACCCCCATGCCGAAGGCCACGGTGGCGAAGGCGATCACGCCGTCCTCGCGCAGGAAACGGTCCTGATTGGCGTTGCGCCGCGCCTGATCGAGCCCGGCGTGATAGACGACGGTCTCGAAGCCCTGTTCGGCGAAGAAATCGGCGAGGCGTTCGGTCCCGGCGCGCGAGGCGCAATAGACGATGCCGCTTTTGCCCCGGCGGGAGCTCAGAAAGCGCTGCAATTGCTTGCGGGGCTGGTCCTTGGCGGCGAAGGCGAGCGAAATATTAGGCCGGTCGAAGGAATGGACGAAGATTTGCGGCGGGCGGTCGAACAGGCGTTCGGCGATCTCGGCGCGCATGGCGTCGTCGGCGGTCGCGGTGAAGGCGACGATCGGCGCCGGGCCGATCTTTTCCACACTGTTGCGGATCAGCCGATATTCGGGGCGGAAATCATGGCCCCATTCGCAGATGCAATGGGCTTCGTCCACCGCGATCCGACTCACGCTTATGCGCGAGAGCGCCTCGGTCAGGCCGTCCAGGGCGAGGCGCTCCGGCGAGACATAGAGCAGCTTGAGCGCGCCGCCGCGAATATCGCGCCAGATCTGCGTCGCCTCGTCCTCGCCGGTGAGGGAATTGAGCGTGGCGGCGGCGACGCCCAGCTCGCGCAATTGCCCGACCTGGTCGCGCATCAAGGCGATCAAGGGCGAGACGACCAGGGTGAGCCCGTCGTCGAGCAACGCGGGGAGTTGATAGCACAGGCTCTTGCCCGAGCCGGTCGGCATGACGGCGAGCACCGGCGCGCCGGAAAGGATCGCCTCGACGATTTCTTCCTGGCCGGGGCGGAAATCGTCGAAGCCGAAGATTGTCTTGAGCGCCTTGCGGGCGGCGGCGAGATTCGTCACGGCGCCTCCGCGCGCGACAGCGGCGCGATCTGGCCCGAGGCCACGGCGAAAAGATCGGCGCGTCCGCGCAGATCGTCGAACAGGCCGATGTCGGCGCCCGTCATCCAGACCTGGCCGCCGAGCGCCGCCAGCGCATCGAACAAGGCGCGGCGGCGGCGCGGGTCGAAATGGGCGGCGATCTCATCGAGCAGAACCAGAGGCGCGATGCCGCTCATCGCCGCAACGAGTTTCGCATGGGCCAGCACCAGCCCGACCAGAAGCGCCTTCTGCTCGCCGGTCGAGGCGCGGCGAGCCTCGCATTGCTTGGGGCCGTGGCGCACGATCAGGTCGCTGGCCTGGGGTCCGATCAAAGTCCGCCCGGCGGCGGCGTCGCGGGCGCGGTTGTCGCGCAGCAAGGCGCGGTACAGGTCCTCGGCCTCGAGCGCCGGACGCTCGGCGACCAGAAGGTCAATCTCGCCTTCGAGCGCGAGTTCGGCCCAAGGGAAAGGCGACTGGTCGTCTCGCCCTGCCGCGATCAGGGCGGCGAGGCGCACCGCCGTTTCGCGCCGGGCGGCGGCGACCGCCACGCCCAGTTCGGCGATCTCGCGTTCGGCGGCGTCGAGCCAGATTTTTTCGCCGCGCCGCTCCTCGAGCAGGCGGTTGCGGTTGCGCAGGGCGCGCTCCAGCGCATTGACGCGAGCGCCATGTTCGCTGTCCACCGCCAGCACCAGCCGGTCGAGGAAACGACGGCGGTCGCCGGCGGGGCCGGAAAACAGCCCGTCCATCGCCGGCGTGAGCCAGACGATGCGGACATGGTCGGCAAAGGCGCGCGGCGAGGCGACGGGCTCGCGGTCGATCCGGAACTTCTTCTGCGCGCCGCCTTCCGGCGAGCGCTCCGCCCCTGTGCCGAGTTGCAGAGGTCCGCCGGCCTCGCCGGTCAGTTCGAGCGACACGGCAAATCCACCGCTTCCGCCCTCGCGGGCGAGGTCGGCGAGTTCGGCGCGGCGCAACCCTCGCCCGGGGGTGAATAGCGACAGGGCTTCGAGCAGATTGGTCTTGCCCGCGCCATTGTCCCCCGCGAGCGCGGCGATATTCGCGCCGACCCGCAGATCGAGCGCGCCATAGGAACGGAAATCCGCCAGAACGACGCGCCTGATGCGCGGCGCGCGTATCGGGGAATCGCTCTCGGGAAAAGTCATGAGCCGCTTTTAGCCTCCACGGCGCGGCGCGGCTAGGACCGAGGCGCGACCTTGTGCGGCGGGACGATTTACCACGCTGCCAAAGCGCCAGGAATCTGTTTTATTACCATCGGCCCAATTTTTCATCTATGCTTATATTATGGGCAAATAAGTTCGGGCCTCAGCAGCAGGAGCCGATCATGGCTCTGCTCGACGTCCAGAAACAGGATCTTCCGCACGAAGCGGCGATGGACGCGAAATTCGAGCACATGCCCCCGGCCGGCCGGCCGGCCCGCACGACCGACCGGAGCTGATCAATTACGACGCCTGTCCGGGCTGCGGCATGCTGCCCGCACAAGGCGAAGAGGATATCGAGTCCGATCCGGGCGGCGGATGACGATTATTGGCGTTCAGGGCTTGATTGCGGAGCGTAAATTTGGCATAGGACCGGCTCCAATTTCCGGCTGAGGGAGAACCCCGGCCAATTGTTTCCGGGGTTAGTCATGAAAGTCCGCAACTCGCTCAAGTCCTTGCGCACGCGTCACCGCGACAACCAGCTCGTTCGTCGCAAGGGCCGCGTCTATATCATCAACAAGACTCAGAAGCGCTACAAGGCCCGCCAGGGCTGATCTTTTCGAGCGCTGAGACGTTTGAAGCTTCAAAGCCCCGGCCTCGCGCCGGGGCTTTGCTTTTGCGGCAGGCTAATCGCGTATGACGAACGATCCTTTCAACCTGCAACGTTTCATAGAGGCGCAAGACAGCGTCTATGAGGCCGTACGCGCCGAATTGCGCGCCGGCAGCAAGCGCAGCCACTGGATGTGGTTCATCTTTCCCCAGATCGAAGGGCTCGGCTTCAGCCCGATGGCGCAATTCTACGCTCTGTCTTCGCTCGACGAGGCGCGCGCCTTTCTCGCCCACCCAATTTTGGGGACGCGCCTGAGGGAATGCGTCGATCTGGTCAATCGAGTCGAGGGCCGTTCGCTGCTCGATATTTTCGGCGATCCCGACCGGATGAAGTTCCGCTCGTCGATGACGCTTTTCGAGCGCGCCGCGCCGCAGGAGCCGGCTTTTGCGCAGGCGATCGACACATATTGCGGCGGCCTTCGCGATCCTCTTACCTTGGAAAGGCTGGGCGGCTGAGACGGCATTGGCGGCCGGGCCGAAATCGGCTTTAATTGCTCGATGTCGCCGCGCCTTCTGCTCTTGTCCCTCATGATCGCAAGCCTGTCCTTCACGGCGCCGTCTCGCGCCAACGAGGGCAAGATGGCGCCGGACGCCGTTCAGGCCAGCCCGGATGAGCTGCGAAAAAAGGCGCTCGACGATCTGTTCAAGAGATTGCGCGAGGCGCCCGATCCGGACGCCGCCGCGCCGGTCCGCGCGGCGATCGAAAAGCTTTGGGCGCACACCGGCTCGCCGACCGCCAATCTCCTGATGGCGCGGGCCGAAAGCCTGCTCAAGGCGGAAATGGGCGCCCAGGCCGCGTCGCTCCTCGACCGCATCGTCCAGATTTATCCGGATTGGAGCCTGGCCTGGCGGCGGCGGGCGCAGTCGGCGCTGATCCAGGGCGACGGCGAGGGCGCCATGCTCGACCTCGATCATGCCTTGACCATCGACCCGCGCAATTTCCTGGTCATGAGCGATCTGGCGACCCTGATGTCCGCGGAAGGCCGCAATGAGCCGGCGCTCCAGATCCTGCGGCGCGCGCTGGATTTTGATCCGCAGAACGAGGACCTTCGCAAGGCGGCGGACCAGCTCCAGCGTCAGGTCGAAGGCCAAAGGATCTGAGACGCGTTCGTTGCGCTTGGCCTTGTGGGCGCAAGTTCGTCAGGCTGTCGTCTGGCCCGAGGGATGCGACCCCGCCCGCTGCGGAAAAAGGACGATCAAGGCGAGGATCGCGACGATCAGCACGGCTGACGCATAATAGCGGCTCAAGCCAAAGCCGCCGAGGTCGTGCGGCTTGTCGAGGAGGTCGCCCACTGTGGCGCCCAGCGGCCGGGTCAGGATGAAGGCGGCCCAGAACAAGGCGACGCGGGAAAGGCCGGTGAAAAAATAGAGCGCGGCGACCACGAGGATCGCGGCGCCGAAAACCATGGCGCCGCCGCCGAAACCAAGGCCGTTGGTGTCGGCCATCCAGTCGCCCAGCGCCGTGCCGAGCGTTTGCGAAAACAGGATCGTCGTCCAGTAGAAGCCTTCGACCCGCGGCGTCGTCACGGTGGCCACTGACACGCTGCCTTCCGACCAGCGCCACACCGCCAGCGAACCGAGCAGCAGCGCCAACAGCAGCGACGACCCGCCGGCATAGCCGATCCCCAGCGATCGGTCGGCCAGATCCGCCATGGTCGTCCCGACCGTGGTCGTGGCCACGATCGTCAGCCAATAGAGATAGGGATTGAACTTTTTCGCTCCGGTCTGGGCGATCGCCGCCACCAGGAAAAGGCCGGCAAAGATCAAGGTTCCGATGGCATAGCCGAGGTTCATCGACATGGTGACGGCGTCGCCGCCGGTCTCGCCGAGCGTCGTCGCGAGCACCTTGACGATCCAGAAGCCGAGCGTGACCTCGGGAACCTTGCTCAAAGCCGCGTGTCGGGCGTCGTCCATGACATTCCTCATCATTTCGAAAACCTGCCTCCGCTATGGGCGGAGGCAGGCAAGGCGATTCGGCTGGCGCTCAGTCCGGATGCGGCCCTTCCGGCGCGTTTTCGAGGACCTTGCCCGTTCGCGCGTCCACGCCGACTTCCTGAGTCGCGCCGCCGGCCTTGATGTCGAAGGAATAGCGCAGGCCTGTGCCGCCGCCCTCGCGTTCGAGCTCTTCGTCCGTGATCTTGCCCGGATGGGCCTTCAGGGCGATCGCCCGCGCCTCGTCGATGCTGATTTTGGCTTCGCCCGCGAGCTTCTGGCCGGTAAAGGCCAGCGCCGGCGCTGCAAGCGCCGGAAGGATCGCGACCATGGCGATCAATCCGAGACTTTGCGACTTCATTTTCATGTCTTTCTCCATTCGCCCCCCGGCGAATTGCGCGAACGCTCCGCGCCTTGCCGTTATCCGACGGGAGAATTAGGGGCGAATTAGGACGCGCCGAAACGATTGGCCTCCGCCGGCATGACGACCCGCGCGACGACTCCGCTGGCGCCGTCCGCACGATTTTCGACGCTCAGGTCGAAGCCATGGCGTTCGGCGATGCGGCGCGCGATCGCCAGACCGAGGCCCGTTCCCGGCGCGTCCTGGGGCGCGCCGCGGTAGAAGCGGTCGAAAATGCGGGTTTCTGCGCCCTTGGGCAAGCCCGGCCCCGTATCGACGATTTCGACCACCGGGCGGTTCTCCTGCAGGAAAAGCGCGACATCGACCGTTCCGCCCTCCGGCGTGTATCGGATGGCGTTGTCGATCAGATTGACGAACAGGGAACGAATCTCCTGCTCGACGCCCCGGATTGTGGCGTCCGTGTCGAAATCGGTTCCGATCTCGACGCCCTTTTCTTCCGCCAGCGGCGCGGAATCGGCGACACAATCGAGGAGGAGCGCGCCGAGCTGGAAACGCTCGTTTGTGACGGGAGCCGATTCGTCGAGCCGCGCGAGGTCGAGCAGCTGGTTGACCAATGCGCCCGCGCGCTTCACCCCCGCCGCGAGCGCCGCCACCCGCTCGTCGCGATCCGCGCGGTCGGCGCCCGCGAGATTGCCGATCTGGATTTGCATGGCGGCGAGCGGGGTGCGCAATTCATGCGCCGCATCCGCAAGGAAGCGCCTTTGCGCGGCGATGGAGGCCTGAAGACGTCCGATGAGCCCATTCAGGCTTTCCGCAAGGGGCCTGACCTCGGCAGGGACGCCGTCGAGCAGGATCGGTTCTCGCGCCGTCGCGCTGCGCGCGGCGATTTCTTCCGCGAGCCCGTTCAGGCGCTTGATCATGCGGTTCATGGCCCATCCGACCACCAGCCACGAGAGCGGAATGACGATCAGGATCGGCGCCGCCGCGCTCAGCGCCGCGCTGTCCGCGATTTCGGCGCGAACGGTCTCGTGCTGGGCGACCTGCACGGTCCGGACATCATCGCCAATGGTGTAAACCCGCCACGACTCGCCGCCCGCCGTGACATTGGCGAAGCCCGGCCTTGCCTGGCGTGGTATGAGCGTGTTGGGGGGGGATTGATGGACCGCGCGGCCGGCGCTGTCCCAGATCGTGACCGCGACGTGATCTTCTGGATCAAGGTCTTCCGCCGGGCCCGCCGCCAGCGCCGGGCCGGTTCCGACATTCAGCGCGATCTGGCGGAGCTGGCCGTCAAGGAATTCGGCGGCCTCGCTTCGCGCATAGACATAGGCGACGACCATGGCGGCGAGCCCGACCAGTGTGAGCAACGCGGTCATCCAGATCAGGGCGGCGCCGCGCAGCGAGCCTGTCATGATTTTGCGACCATCCATCCCGCGCCCCGGACATTGAGAATGACGCCTTTGCCGAACTTGCGCCGGATCGAGTGGATGAGGACATCGACCGCGTTGCTCTCGACCTCCTCGCCCCACCCATAAATGCGGTCCTCGATCTGCGCGCGGGAGAGAATACGTCCGGGACGTTCGAAAAGCGCAAGCATCAGGGCGTATTCCCGCGCCGGCAGAACCTCCCTGATCGTCCCGGACGACAATTCGTGGGTTTCGGTGTCGAGCTCCAGCGCGCCGGCGACGAGCGAGGATGTGGCCTGCCCGGCCCGGCGCCGGACCAGCGCCCGCATGCGCGCCAGCAGTTCGCGTGTTTCGAACGGTTTGACGAGATAATCGTCGGCGCCGAGATCGAGCCCGGCGACGCGGTCGTCGACATGGTCGCGCGCCGTGATGATGAGCACGGGCGTATCGATTCCTTCGCGCCGGGCGGCTTGCAGAACTTCGAATCCATTGGCGTGCGGCAATCCCAGGTCGAGCAGGACGATCGCGTAGCCCTGCTCATGCACGGCAGACTCCGCCTGTGCGCCATCCCGGACCCAGTCGACCGACATGCCCGCGGCGGCAAGCGCCGTGACCAGTCCCTTGCCGATCATTGCATCGTCTTCGACGAGCAAAACACGCATCGCACAACCTGTCGAGATCGGGGATGGCCAGGCTTCGGCTTCTCGATCCCTATGAATGGAGCGGACGGCCGGTTCGCCAACCGGACGGCGGATCATGGACGAGGTCAGAAAGGCACGGTTTCGGCTGAAACACTCCGCCGTCGCTTCGGTTCATCCCCGCGACATGGGCGCAATGTGCCCTTCGCCGGGGCCTGAAGGCAAGGCGCTGCGTCCCGCCTTTCCTGATTTTTCGGAGGCGGAACGATGGTCCGTGCAGGTAAAACGCGTCAGACCGCCACGCTGTGGCGGGCGGCGCGAGCCGGCAGATAGGCGTCGAAGGCCGCCGCGACGAGTCGCATGAAGGGGCGTCCGGCCTCGGTGATCGAGACCCGCCGCCCCGCCTGGGTCGCAACGCCCTCCTCGATCAGATGCGCCAAATCCTCTTGCGCCGCGTCGAAGGCCGCCGCGTCGCCGAGCATCTTTTCCGCGATCGCGCCGTAATCGACCGAGAAATCGCACATCAGCCGCTCGATCACCGCCGCGCGGGCGAGGTCGTCGCGGCTAAAGGCGACGCCCTTGATGGTGGCGAAACGATCGGATTCGATCGCCCGGCGCCAGCCCCCGACATCGGCGGCGTTCTGGACGTACCCCTGGGGGAGGCGGCCGATCGAGGAGGCGCCGAAGGGCAGCAAGGCGTCAGCCTGATCGACCGTATAGCCCTGGAAATTGCGGCGCAGCTTGCCTCCGCGCTGGGCGACGGCCATCGGGTCGTCCGGCAAGGCGAAATGGTCGAGCCCGATCGCGACATAGCCTTTTTCGGTCAGCGTGCGCTGCGCGGTCGCGGCCTGGCGCAGGCGCTCCGCCGCGCCCGGAAGGGCGGCGGCGTCGATCAGTTGCTGCCTCTTGGCGAACCAGGGCGCGTGGGCATAGCCGAAAATGGCTAGCCGGCTCGGGGCCAATGAGGCCGCGAGTTCGGCGGTATGGATGACGTCGTCCTCGGTCTGGAAGGGCAGGCCGTACATCAGGTCGAGATTGATGGCGCGGAAGCCGGCGACGCGCAACACGTTTACCGCGCGTTCGACCGCCTCGAACGGCTGGATGCGGCCGATGGCTTTCTGGACATGCGGATTGAAATCCTGCACGCCCAGGCTGACGCGGTTGAAGCCGGCGGCGAAGAGCGCGGGCGCCAGATCGCCATCGACATAGCGCGGGTCGAGCTCGATCGAGACTTCGGCCTCCGGCGCGAAGTCGAAATGGCCGCGCAGCATGTCGGTCAGTTCGCGCAGTCTTTCGCCGCCGAGAAGGCTGGGCGTGCCGCCGCCCCAATGGGCGTGGATGACCTTGCGGGCCGGTGAGGCCTTGGCCACCAGGGCGATCTCGTGGGCCAGCGTCTCGGAATAGGCGTGGAGCGGCTCGTTGCGCTTGGTCGCCCGGGTGTGGCAGCCGCAATAGGTGCACAGCTCGCGGCAGAACGGCACGTGGAGATAAAGGGACAGGCGCGTGTCCGCCGGCAAGGCCGCAAGCCAGGCGGCATATTGCTCCGGCCCGACGGCGTCGGAAAAATGAGGGGCGGTCGGATAGCTCGTGTAGCGAGGAACCGATTTTTCAGCCAGAACCAGATGTGACGGGAGAGCGCTCATGCCTGCCTTCTGGCACGTATAACGAAGCGCCACTTTGACGGGGATCAAATTCATTGGGCGTCGCCGCGCCCGATGCTAAGGAAACCATACAACTTTCGAGGTTCTTGATGCCGATAGCCCAGCCCTTCGCCCATCCGCCCGTCGCGCATGGCAGGATCGGCGTTCTTCTCGTCAATCTCGGCACGCCCGAAGGGACCAGCTATTGGCCGATGCGCCGCTATCTCGCGGAATTCCTGTCCGACCGCCGGGTGATCGAGACGTCGCGCGCGCTCTGGCTGCCGCTGCTCCATCTGGTGATCCTCACCACGCGGCCGGCGCGCAAGGGGCGGGACTATGCCGCCATCTGGAACAGGGAGCGCGACGAGGGGCCGCTCAAGACCATCACCCGTTCGCAGGCGGAGAGGCTTGCGCAGCGCATTGCTGGCGGCGGTTTCGGCGCCGGCGGCGAAAGAATCGTCGTGGACTGGGCCATGCGCTATGGCGACCCTTCGATGGCCTCGCGCATCGCGGCGCTGCAGGCGCAGGGCTGCGACCGGCTGCTGGTCGTCCCGCTCTATCCGCAATATTGCGCGGCGACCAGCGCCACCGTGGCGGATTGCGCCTTCGACGCCCTGAAAGCCGTGCGCTGGCAGCCGGCCTTGCGCATCGCCGCGCCCTTTTACGATCGCCCCGCCTATATCAAGGCGGTCGCGGATTCGCTGCAGCAGGGGCTTCAGCGTCTCGATTTCGCCCCGGAGAAAATCGTCGTGTCCTGGCACGGCATTCCGCAGGATTATTTCGATAAGGGCGACCCCTATTATTGCCATTGCGCCAAGACGACCCGGCTGCTCGGCGAGGCGACGGGCCTTGGCGACAGGCTGTTCATGACCTTCCAGTCGCGCTTCGGGCCGAAGGAATGGCTCAAGCCCTATACGATCGACACGGTGAAGGCGCTGCCGGCGCAGGGCGTGAAGAAGATCGCCGTGATCGCGCCGGGCTTTTTCGCGGATTGTCTGGAAACGCTGGAGGAGCTCGGCGTCGAGAACCGCCGCGCCTTTGTCGAGGCCGGCGGCGAGGATTTCGCTCTCTTGCCATGTCTGAACGATAGCGTCGGCGGAATGGACGTCATCGCCGACGTGGTTCGGACGGAGGTTTCGGGATGGATATGAGCGGTTTCTGCCTCGTGCAGACAACGATCGACGACGAGATCCGCGCCGAGGACATGGCCGAGGCTCTGGTTGAGCGGAAACTCGCCGCCTGCGTCCAGATCGCGCCGGTGAAAAGCCTTTATGTCTGGAAGGGCGCGCCAGCCAAGGAGAAGGAATATCTGCTCTCGGCCAAGGCGCG
Source organism: Pseudomonadota bacterium (assembly GCA_021780435.1). GTDB lineage: Bacteria > Pseudomonadota > Alphaproteobacteria > Rhizobiales > Beijerinckiaceae > Rhodoblastus. Next base: position 26,104 of record JAJXYV010000017.1, on the reverse strand, counting down.
CCGGGAAGATTTCATCGCCATCGCCGCCGCGATCCGCGAAATGCATAGTTATGAAACGCCGGAAATCATCGCGCTGCCGATCCTTGCCGGCGACCCGGCCTATCTGGATTGGGCTCTTCAGGCGACGGAGCGGGAGGCGGGCTGATCGCTGGAGGTTCGGATTCCCGCCTCATCCCGCCGTCGACGGCGGGCGCGACATGGGCAAATATGCCGAGCTGCAGCCAGGATGGGAATTTTCTACGCAGACTGGTTTGACCATGCAGGTCGATCGAACCGTCCTCGATCTTTTCCGCGAGGGGCAGGTCGCCGTTCCAGACCCGCGTCATGGTTCGGACGTCGGTCGTGATGAACAGGTCCACGTCATGTCCCGGGTCCGTCACGCAAAGCTCCACGCCGTCCGAAGACCCGAGGAGCCAGTAGGACGCTTTTTCCTGGGGCGCGTTGGTGAAGGCGAAGCACAGGCAAATCCGTTCCGGCGGAAGCTTCTCCACAGCGATGCGCCGTCGGATGTCCCACATCAGAAGGTCGGGGTCGAAATCATCGTCTTCCAGCCGGCCCCGCGCCATGATGGATCTCGTTGAACCGCGAGCCGCCGCAGATCAGCTCTCGCGGGATCAGCAGAGTCCATCTTTCGCCCACGACCTCGAGCGCCTTGGCGATGGAACAGAACTGACCATAGGATTTCATGCCAGGCATTGTGCCGCATTTTGGCCGCGGCCGCACTACAGAATCAGGAGTGGAATTGCGGCAAGGGGCGGCGTTAGCTTGCGCCCGGAAGCCCGTCGAGGCTTCCGGCTCATCAGGAGAGGAGACCCAGCCATGGGGTCGATAGAGCAGCAGGTCGCCGGGCATTATACGCACGGGACGCTGGAAAGCGCGATCCTCGCCGGCCTGGCCGCGCTCAGGAATGTGTCCGAGGCCACGGAGATCGATCAACTCGCCAGCGTGGACGAGTTCCATTTGGGCGGCCGCGCCGCGACGAGGGCCGTTGCCGAGCAACTGAGGCTTCGTCCGGGACTGAAGGTTCTGGATATTGGGTGCGGTCTGGGCGGAACCGCTCGTTTTCTCGCGAGCGCCCATGGCTGCGAGGTTGCGGGCGTGGATATCACGCCGGAGTTTGTCGAGGTCGGCGAGAAGCTGAACCGCCATCTGGGCCTCGACGGACGCATCAGCCTCAAGGTCGCGAGCGCGCTCGCCACGCCCTATGCAGAGTCGAGCTTCGACCGCGCCACCATGCTGCATGTCGGCATGAACATCGCCGACAAGGCGGCGCTCTTTTCCGAAATCGCGCGGGTGATGAAGCCGGGCGGCTTTCTGGTCGTCTATGACGTCATGCGAAGCGGCCGAGAGCCGCTGACCTATCCGGTCGCCTGGGCGAGCGATGAAACGACGTCCTTTGTCGGGTCGCCCACGGACTATCGCGAAGCCTTGGACGCCAGCGGGTTCGACGTTCTGGAGGAGACGGGCAAACGCGACTTCGCCCTGGAATTCTTCAGGGCTCTGAAGGCGCGTCTCGCCGCTGGAGGGCCGCCGCCGCTCGGCCTTCATATCGTCATGGGGAAGGATGCGCCGCAAAAGGTCGCGAACATGCATGCGGGTCTCGAGACCGGCGCGATCACGCCGGTTCAGCTCCTGGCGCAGCGCCGATAGGCGGCCGGCGGCGCTGCGCCGCCTGCGGGCGCGGCCCCCGTCAGGCCTCGGCCGCTTCCTTCTTTTCCGCCATGAGCTTCTTCTCCCAGGCGAGCGCCTGGCGGACAATCTCTTCCAGATTGTCGTGGATCGGCGTCCAGCCCAGCCATTCCCGGGCGCGCTCGTTGGCGGCGACGATGGCCGCGGGGTCGCCGGGACGCCGGCCCGAAATCTTGACCGGAAAATCGACGCCCGAGACCTTTTTCACCGTCTCGATCACTTCCAGCACCGAATAGCCGCGCTTGTAGCCGCAGTTGCAGACGAGACTCTCGCCCCCCGCGCGCAAATGGCGCAGGGCGTCCATATGGGCGCGGACGAGATCGGTGACCTGGATGTAATCGCGCAGGCAGGAGCCGTCGGGCGTGGGATAATCGGCGCCGAAGACCTCCATGCCGGGCCGCAGGCCGAGCGCCGCCTGGACGGCGACCTTGATCAGATGGGTGGCGTTGGGGGTGGACTGGCCGGTGCGGCCCTTCGGATCGGCGCCGGCGACGTTGAAATAGCGCAGCGCCACATAGCGGAGGTCATGGGCGCGGGCGACGTCTTCCAGCATCCATTCGACCATCAGCTTCGAGCGGCCATAAGGCGAAACCGGTTTCAGGCTCTCGTCTTCCGTGACCGGATTCTGTTCGGGCTCGCCATAGACGGCGGCGGTGGAGGAAAAGATGAAATGCTTGACGCCGTTCTCGACCGCATTGGCGAGCAGGCTGCGGGCGGAGGCCGTGTTGTTCCGATAATAGCCGAGAGGGTCCGCGACCGATTCCGGCACCACGATCTTGGCGGCGAAATGGATGATGGACTGGATCTTGCGGCTGTTGATGAGATCCCTGACATGGGTCTCATCACCGAAATCGCCGATGACGAGTTCGGCCCGCGGCGGGACCGAGGCGCGCCGGCCCGTCGAGAGATTGTCGAGCACGACGACCTTTTCGCCGGCGTCGATCAGTTCATAGGCCATGTGCGAGCCGATATAGCCGGCGCCGCCGGTCACGAGAACGGTCATCTTTCATCCTGCCGTTTCGGGAGTCTGCGCGCCCTCTTAACCCACAAATTGCGCCGAACGAAGGGACGAAAATCAAATAGACGAATTTTAACGGGTCTTGGCGCAAGAAATCCTCCGGTGCTAAAAGGCGCCGTCTCGTCACGAATTTCCGTCATTGCCCAAAAGCCAATCCTCCAAAAGCGAATCCACCATGTCGAAAAAGCCTGTTCGTAAAGCGGTTTTCCCTGTCGCGGGCCTTGGCACGCGCGTCCTGCCGGCCACCAAGACCGTTCCCAAGGAAATGTTGACCGTCGTCGACCGCCCGGTCCTGCAGCATTGCGTCGAGGAGGCGCGCGAGGCGGGCATCGAACATTTCATCTTCGTCACCGGCCGCAACAAGGCGGTGATCGAGGACCATTTCGACGTCGCCTACGAGCTTGAGGAAACCCTGCGCCGCCGAGGCAAGATGAAGGAGCTCGAGGATTTGCGCGCGGCGCTGCCGGCGGCCGGCGCCACCAGCTTCACCCGCCAGCAGGAGCCGCTCGGCCTCGGCCACGCCATCTGGTGCGCCCGCGAAGTCATCGACGACGAGCCTTTCGCCGTGCTCCTGCCCGACATGATCACGCTTCCGGGGGCGGGCGGAAAGCGCTGCCTCCAGCAGTGCATCGACAGCTATGACGAGCTTGGCGGCAATGTCATCGCCGTCGAGCAGGTCCCGATGGGCGAGACCCACCAGTATGGCGTGGTCGCCAAGGGCCAGGATCATGGCGCGGCTTTCGAAATCACCGGCATGGTGGAGAAACCGCCGAAGGGAACCGCGCCCTCGAATTACATCATTTCCGGGCGCTATGTGTTGCAGCCCGAAATTTTCGACCTGCTCGGCAAGGGCCAGAAGGGCGCGGGCGGCGAGATCCAGCTCACCGATTCGATGATCGAACTGGCCGGCGCCCAGAAATTCTTCGCCCGCCATTTCGACGGCAAGACCTATGACACCGGCTCGAAAATCGGCTTCCTCGCCGCCAATGTCGCCTTTGCCTTGGCGCGGCCGGACATTGAGCCGGGGTTCCGCGCCGAGCTGAAGCGGATCGTCGGCAGCCTTTGAGGCCTCGCCGGCGCATCTATTGCTGCAGCCGCAGGCCGACGGTCAGGATGTTGGCGGTAAAGTCCGAGCCCTGCTGGTTCGAGATCATGCGCTGCCACATATAGGCGCCCTTGAGCACGATGGCGCGCGTGAGCTTGTATTCCGCCTTGAGGCCGGCTGTATAATAGGTCTGGTTCAGCGGATAGCCCGGATAGGTGTCGAATTCGACGCTCCCCGACGCCGTGATCGTGAGATCGCGGCGTAGGGCATGGGCGATTTCGAGGCTCGTGCTGCGGCTGATTTCGCCCGAGGCCGCAGGAACCGTCGTCTCGTACAGCGTCGTCAGGCTGCGCAGGGTCACCTTGGTCAGCGGCGTCGGCGTCCAGATCAGCGAAATGTCGAAGATGGGGCCACGCAGATTGGCGAGGCGCGGGTCCTGGTAGCTCCGGTCTTCATAGCCACCCGAGGCCGATCCCGTCAGCAGATGGGTGAACAGAAAGGTCGAGCCCGCCGTCACCGCGACGCCCGTGTTGTTGCGGGCGTAGCCGGTGCTGCCGAATTCCGCGTCGTGGATGCGGTCGTCAACGGCGGCGAGAACGAAGGGCTGGACGTCGGGCGTCGCCGCATAGCTCGCCTTGAGGCTCAAGCCGTAGTCGTCATAGGAATCGCGTGACAGATATTGGGTCGAGCCGTTGGCGAAATGGGCGTCGGCCCAGTAATTGCGCTCGAAGGAGCCGCGCAGGGTCAGTTCGATGCGGTTGAAGTCCTGGCTCACGCCGAGTCCGCCGCCATAGGTCGCGATCAAGGGCCGCGACGCCAGTTGGGTCGAGGCGCCGTTGTTATAGAGGTTCGGCGAAGTCTGGTACTGGGTCGACAGCATATAGTTGCCGTCGATATTGATCTTGGTGTCGCGGGCGACGTCGATCCGGGCCAGGAACTTGCCGTCGCCGTCGGGGGCGTTGGCGCTCGGCGTGCGGAAAAATTCGTCGTAGCCGAGCCGCATATTGCCGACGAAGGAATTGTTCGACCAGTCGGAAACGCCGGAAAGTCCCATTTCCTCGCGCAGGAAGCTTGAGCCCCGCAGATTGGCCGTTCCGGGCGAGGCCTGGTTGGGATTGGAATTATAGCCGAAGTCTGTTTCGGCGTAGGCGTGGGCGCGCAACGGGCCGGCGTCGAAGCCGATCGGCGCGAAGGGGTCGAGGTCGGGCTTGGGCTTCGGATGGGCCGGGATCGGCGCCGGCATGGCCGTTGTCGGCGCCGGCGTCAGCAAAGCTGGGTCGATCGTATCTGTGCGCAGGCCAAGCTTGTTCTTGCGCCGCGCCTCGGCCGATGTCGGATAGGGCGCCAGCTCGGGCAGGGGATGGGCGTTCGGCTTCTTGTTCGATTTCGGCTTCGGCTTGAAAGGGCGCGGCTTTCCGTAATTGGCCGCCGCCGCCGAGGGCGCCATGCCGGAAGGTTCGGGGTAATAGTCGCCGGGCAGGGGCGTCGTCGTTGACGGGATGGAGTCCGGCGGCAGGGGCGAGCCGGCGCCGGGGCGGGCGACCGGCGCGGATTCGTAGGGTTCGTCGGTCGGCCGGAGGTCCAGGTTTTGCGCCTGCGCCGGGGCGAAGAGCGCCGCCAGCAAGGCCAGCGAGCCGAGGGCGCGCGCCGCCCCGCGATCGCAAGGCGATCGCGCGCAGGGAGTGTCGGGCTCGCGGCGCTTTTCGACGGTCAAATGCTGGCCTCGCGGCGCGGCGGCGAGGCGCCGCGCATGAGGCCAGCGTTAAGGATTTATGGTTAAAGGAGCCTTACCGTCACCGCGTCGCTCAGGCCACGAGGCTCGGATAATCCGTGTAACCCTCGGCGCCGCCGCCGAAGAAGGTCTTGGCGTCCGGCGGATTGAGCGGCGCGTCGCGGCGCAGGCGCTCGACGAGATCGGGATTGGCGATGAAGGGCCGGCCGAAAGCGACGAGATCGGCGGCGCCGGTCTCGACCGTCTCGATCGCCAGGGACCGGTCGTAGCTGTTGTTGGCCATATAGGCGCCGCGGAACGCCTTTCGCAGGGCCGCGTAATCGAAGGGGGCGATGTCGCGCGCGCCCTGGGTCGCGCCTTCGATCACATGGATATAGGCGAGGCTGCGGGCGTCGAGCTGGCGCACGAGATAATCGAAGACCGCCTGCGGATGGCTGTCGCTGACGTCGTTCGCCGGGCTGACCGGCGAGAGCCTGATGCCGATCCGGCCCGGGGGCAGGATTTTGGCGATGGCGTCGGCGACTTCGAGCGTCAGCCGGCAGCGGTTCTCGATCGAGCCGCCATAGGCGTCCGTGCGATGGTTCGAGCCGTCCTTCTGGAACTGGTCGAGCAGATAGCCATTGGCGGCGTGGATCTCGACGCCGTCGAATCCGGCGGCCACGGCGTTTTCCGCGGCGCGGGCGTAATCGGCGACAACGCCCGCGATTTCGCTGGTTTCCAGGGCGCGCGGCTCGGACGTTTCGGCGAAGCCGCCGGCAATGTAGGTCCGGGTGTTCGCGCGAATCGCTGAGGGCGCGACCGGCGCGCCGCCGCCCGGCTGCAGCGAGACATGGGAGACGCGGCCGACATGCCAGAGCTGGATGAAGACCTTGCCGTCGGCCGCGTGGATGGCGTCGGTGACGCGGCGCCAGCCCTCGATCTGTTCGGCGCTGTAAATGCCGGGCGTCTGCAGATAGCCCTGGCCCTGTCGCGAGATCTGCGAAGCTTCGGTGACGATCAGGCCGGCGCTCGCGCGCTGCCGGTAATATTCAACCGTCAGGTCGTTGGGGGCGTCGGTTCCCGGCGTGGCGCGGTTGCGCGTCAGCGGGGCCATGACGATGCGGTTGGCGAGGCGCATCTCGCCCAGGTCGTAAGACTGAAAAAGCTTCGAATCGGATTGTGCGGTCATGGGGACGCTCCTGACTGAGGATTGCGTCCGATGTAGAGCGCAGGTCTTGCCGCGACAATGTCCTGCGGCTTTCCGCCGCGGCAAGCGCGCTCATGCAAAATCGAAAATCAGCCCTCGCCCAAGGCCGAGAGATACAGGTCGAGGATTTCCTCCTCCTCGCGCCGCTTGGCGGCGTCCTGTTTGCGGATCGAGACAACTTTCCGCATGATCTTGATGTCGTAGCCGTTGCCCTTGGCCTCGGCGTAAACGTCCTTGATGTCTTCGGCGATCGCCTTCTTTTCCTCTTCGAGGCGCTCGATGCGCTCGATGAAGCTCTTCAGATGGCCGCCGTCCAGCGTATTCGCGCCCATGTCCTGCCTGTGTGATGTTCGGGAAAAATTGGGACCCTGAATTGAACCAGCGCGCGCCGGGCGTCAAGCCGGGGTCGCGTTCGGGTCCGCGCGCGAGCCGAAATAGGCGGTGCGGCGGGTTTCTTCCCGGACGAGGATCGGCGGCAGGAGGCGGGCGAGGCGCGCGGCCCAGACGTCGCATTGCGCCGGCGTCTCGACCAGATCCTGGCGGATTTCGATGAGAGCGCCGGGAAGGCCGCGCCGGGTCGAATGCTCATACATGCTGTCGCCGAGCAGCGCGCCGTCATAAGGCGCATTGTCGCCGACGACGAGGCCTTCCGCCCGCAGGGCCTCGATCAGCGGCGAGGCGAGGCGGGGGTCGCTGTCCCAAAGCACCCCGACCTGCCAGGGCCGCGCCCGGCCATGGAAAGAAGGCGTGAAGGAATGGAGTCCGAGCAGGACCGGAACCTCGCCGCGCCCGAGCGCCGAATCGATGAGCGCGGCGCAGGCGCGGCGATAGGGCCGCCAATATCTTTCGATGCGCCGCTCGATTTCTTCGGCGCCGATCCGGGCGTTTCCCGGGATGAGCGCGCGATCGGACAGCCTCATGACGAGGGTCGGATCGTCCTCGCCCCGATTCGGATCGATCAGCAGCCGCGAAAAAAGCGCCAGCGCGGCGGACGCCCCGGTCAGCGCCGCAAGGCGGCGCGTCACCTGTTCGGCGCCGATGTCATAGGCGATATGGCGCTGGAGCGCGTCGCGGCAGAGACCGAGCTCGCCATATTCGGGCGGCAAGGCGTTGCGGGCGTGATCGCAGAACAGGATCAACCGCTGAGCCGCCGCGCCCTCGATCAGGTCGAAGGGCGGGAAGGCGAACATATCGCCGGCGGTCCGGGCGTCTGGGGTCATTTTCAAGGGGTGCGACAAAAATCCGTCGTGAAGTGAAATTCTAATCTAAAGCGCATCGACGCGGTGGGGCAATATCGTTAAAAGACACTGGCGCGCCGGCCAAGCAAATGCGAGTCAAGTTCTGCTTTAGACTCAGAGCCGGAGAAGGAGGCCGATGAAGCCGACATCTGTTTTTTTCGGGCCGGCCGTCGGTCTGGTCGCGTTTCTCGCCTTTTGCGCCGCGCCCGCGCGCGCCGATTTTCGCCTTTGCAACAATTCCAGCGCCCGTGTCAGCGTCGCTCTCGCGTATACGAACGGCGCGAATTGGGTCAGCGAGGGCTGGTGGAACATCAAGCCCAGCAATTGCGAGACGCTGCTGCGCGGCCCGCTCGCCGCTCAATATTATTATGTCTATGCGATCGACGAGCGCGGCGGCGAATGGAAGGGCAAGGCCTTCATGTGCACGCGCGACCGCGAATTCCGCATCGATGGCCGCGAGGATTGTTTCGTGCGCGGCTTCGACCGATCCGGTTTCTTCGAAGTCGACACCGGCAAGGACGCCAAGAACTGGACGGTCCAGCTGACCGATCCGACTCCGCCACACTAAACGCCACGAATCTGGAATTTCGGGAGGGAACATGGACAGGCGCCGTCGCCGCTGCAAAATATTGGCCACGCTCGGGCCGGCCTCCAATGACGAGGCTTCGATCGAAAAGCTTTGGCGCGCCGGCGCCGACGTCTTCCGGATCAACATGAGCCACGCCAATCCCGAGGCCATGCGCGAGACGGTCGCCATGATCCGGTCGGTGGAAGAGAAGGTCGGACGTCCGATCGGCGTGCTGGTCGATCTGCAGGGACCGAAGCTGCGCGTCGGGACCTTTGCGGGCGGCGGCGTCGATCTCTTCGTCGGCCAGAAATTCACTTTCGATTCGGACCCGACGCCGGGCGACGCCAGCCGCGTCTGCCTGCCCCATCCGGAAATCCTTTCGGCGCTGGCCCCGGGCCACAAGCTGCTGATCGACGACGGTAAATTGCGCCTCCATGTCGTCCAGGCCGAGGGCGACCACGCCATCGCCAAGGTCGATGTCGGCGGCCGCATTTCCAATCGCAAGGGCGTGAGCCTGCCGGACACCGAAATCGCGGTCGCCGCGCTGACGGACAAGGACCGGGTCGATCTCGAAGCCGCGCTCGAGACCGGGGTGGACTGGGTCGCGCTGTCCTTCGTGCAGCGCGCCAAGGACGTGCTCGAGGTCAAGCGCATCGCCGGCGACCGCGCCAAGGTCCTGGCGAAGATCGAAAAGCCGCAGGCCATTTCGCGGCTCGACGAGATCATGGTGGCGGCCGACGCGCTGATGGTCGCGCGCGGCGACCTGGGCGTCGAAATGCCGCTGGAAAAGGTGCCGGGCCTGCAGAAGCGCATCACCCGCGAAGGCCGCCGGCTCGGCCGTCCGGTGGTGGTGGCGACGCAAATGCTGGAAAGCATGATCTCGGCGCCTGCGCCGACCCGCGCCGAAGTGTCGGACGTCGCGACGGCGGTCTTCGAGGGCGGCGACGCCATCATGCTCTCGGCGGAAAGCGCCTCGGGCAAATATCCTTTCGAATCCGTGACGATGATGAACCGCATCGCCGAAGAGGTCGAGCAGGAGATCGTCTATCGCTCGATCATCGCGGCCCAGCGTTCTGTGCCCGAGCAGACCGGCGCCGACGCGGTGGCCGTCGCCGCGCGCGACATGGCGGAGACGCTCGATCTCAAGGCGATCGTCGCCTGGACGTCCTCGGGCGCCACGGCTTTGCGCGTCGCGCGCGAGCGGCCCCGTGCGCCGATCCTGGCGCTGACGCCCATTCGCGACACGGCGCGGCGGCTGACGCCGGTCTGGGGCGTGGAATCGGTGATCACCAAGGATGCTCACGACGTCGACGATATGGCCGATCGCGCCTGCAAATTCGCGGTGCGCCTGGGGCTCGCCTCGCCGGGCGACCGCATATTGATCATCGCCGGCGTCCCCTTCGGCACGCCGGGCGCGACCAACATGTTGCGCCTCGCCTTCATCGCCGAGGACGGCAAGCACGCGCAGTAGCGCGGGTTCAGATCGACATCTGCCCGGCGAGGCGGCGCAGGAAGGCGACGCCTTCCGCGAGCTGGGCGATGTCGATGAATTCATCGGGCTGGTGGGCCTGGTCGATGCTGCCCGGTCCGCAGATGACCGCCGGCATGCCGGCGGCCTGAAACTGGCCGGCTTCGGTCGCATAGGGCACGGCGATCGTGCGATTGGCGCGGGCGAGCGCCATCGCCAGGGTCGCGGCGGGGGAGTCGGGTTCGGCGCTCAGGCCGGGCGCTTCGGTCTCGACGAAGGTTTCGATCTTCGCATTGGGGAAATTCCTGAACCGTTCGGCGGCGAGCGCCGCGCAAAAAGCCTCGAATTTTTCCAGGGCGCGGTCGCGCGGCGTCTGCGGCAGGCCCCGGAACTCCCAGAAGAAGTCGCATTGCCGCGCCATGATGTTGCGCGCCGTGCCGCCCTGGATGACGCCGACATGGATGGTTGAGAAAGCCGGTTCAAACCGGCCGTGCGGATCGCGGTCGGCCTCCAGTTCGCGCCCGATCCGTTCCAGCGCCCCGACCAGTTCGCAGGCGACATGCACCGCGCTGACGCCGAGCCACGGCTTCGATGAATGGGCCTCGTGGCCGATGACCGTGGTGCGATAAGTGGCGACGCTCTTGTGGGAATCGGCGACTTCCATCAGGGTCGGCTCGCCGATCACCGCCAGCGCCGGGCGCGGCAGGTCGTGGCCGAGCCGCGCGATCGCATCGAGGCAACCGGCGCAGGTTGTTTCCTCGTCATAGCTCAGCAGGATGTGGATCGGCTTTTTCAGGGGCGCGGCCATGAATTCCGCGGCCATGGCGAGGCAAATGGCGTCAAAGCCCTTCATGTCGCAGGTCCCGCGGCCATAGAGGCGGTCGCCGTCCCGCCGCAGGACGAAGGGCGGCGAGGTCCATTTCTGGCCGGTCACCGGCACGACGTCGGTATGGCCGGAGAGAACGACGCCGCCGTCGACCGTCGGGCCGAAGGTTGCGAACAGCGCGGCCTTGTCGCCCGCCGCATTGGGAACGCGGGTGAAGCGCGCGCCCAGCCCGAGTAGGTAATCTTCGACGAAATCGATCAGGGGCAGATTGCTGCGCGACGATTCTGTGTCGAAGGCGACGAGCCGTTCGAGCAGCGCGATCGCCCGGTCGAGCGTGGAATCGGCGGAAAATTGGATCATTCGCGGCTGTCCTCGCCTTTCCTTCCTTGCATCAATCGGGCCAGAGCCGACGCCTCGGGACATGAAACGCGTGGGCAGCCTGACCCGGCGACGCGACGGGCGGATGACGGGCCGGATCAGTTGAGAACCCGGCGCTCCATGGGGCTGTCGAGGGAAAAGGCGGGGATCTCGACATCGAAGGCGTGGCCGTTGGCGTCCACCATGCGATAGGAGCCCGACATGAGGCCCGAGGCAGTGGTCAAGCTGCAACCGGACGTATAGCTGAAGCTGTCGCCCGGTTCGATGATCGGCGTCTCGCCGACGACGCCTGGTCCCTGCACGGTCTCGACCTTGCCGTTGGCGTCTGTGATGCGCCAGAAGCGCTCGAGCAGCTGGACCTGGATGTCGCCATGATTGGCGATCTCGATCGTATAGGTCCAGAAAAAGCGTTCCATGGCCGGATCGCTGCGCTCCGGCGCGAAATTTGGCGTGGCGGTGATTTTGATGTCGAAGGTGGTCGCGCTGTACATGGCTGAGAATTTGCCTTGGCGGCGGCGCGGCGTCGAGAACAATTTTTCGACGAGCCGGCCCGGCAGGGATCAGGCGGCGGCGCGTGCGGCGAGACCGCGGGCCTGCAGGCTGCGGGCGGTGGAGACGCCGACGAGGACGACGATGCCGCCGGCTTCATTGGTGACTCGGATTTGCCCGCCGCGCGCCTGATCCGAGGTCAAATCGTCTATTTCCCGCCAGATCGCGCCGATGTCGGCGAGACGCAGCGACTTGAGGTCGCGGCGCGCCCCGGTCGGGTCGATCATCTGGAAATGATAGAGGTTCATGAAAATCTCTTGGTGCGCCACGCCTTCGCGACGGGAGCGCTATAGCAAAACAATATGACGATCAGATTATGCGTAAGCGGCAAAAATGTTTTTTTCGAAGAATATCCTGTCAGGGTCAAGAGCTGGATTTAACGAAGCGTTAATATGGCTTTATTAAGGCTCAGGAGCGTCGATGGCAATAGCTGAATTTGGCGTTTTTTCTTTCCGGGCCGAAAAAAGACATGGATGCGGCAGGGAATTACTTTCGCAGGCGCGAAGGCTTATTCCGCAGCTGCGAGATCCTTCGCCGCCATGGCGCCCAACAGCGGCTGAAGGAGATGTTCCGCAAGATGGCGGACCGCCGGCGCGCAAAGGCCATCGCCGCATAATTTATAGGCTGCGCCCGCGCCTTTCGGGAGTTTGTAGGAGTCTGCAAGGCCCATCAGCCGGGCCGCTTCGCGCGGCGAAAGCAGCCGGGTTCGGATCGTTTCGCCGCGAACCTCCATGATCGTCTGGCGCGAGCTGCCGCCGCCCGGCGTGCGCAGGCAACCGGCCAGGCCGTCGAAACGCGCCTCCGCCCGCTGTTTCTTGACGCCGTTCTCGTCCATGCGGGTGCGCCGGTAGACCGCGCCGATCGCCCGTTCGCCTCCCGCCTGCATCTTGGCGATCTTTCCGCGATGGGCAGGCGCCATCAACGCCAGCAATCGCTCGGTCGCGGCCTGCGAGCGCCAGGGCGCGTCGGCGGGGTCGTCTTCCAGCAGGTCGATCAGGTCGGCGTTGCGCCGTGGCGGTTCGGGCAGGCGCCACCAGACCCAATCGGCCGCGAGACCTGCGGGCAGGGCCGCGTGCGCCGCGATCAGGGAGGGCGACGACCAGAGGGGATCGGCCTGCGTGGCAAGGAGGCCCGCTCCGTCGGATGGCAGGGCGGCGAACAGGGCCTTTTGCAAGGCCACGAAAAAGACGCGCGGCCGCGATTGCGGCGTGAACCAGCGCGCGTCCAGGATGAGCGCGCCAACCCGGTATCCGATCTCGTCCAGAGCCCCGACCAGGGCGCAAAAGTCGCGCCTGCCGTGCGACGTGAGAACGCCGACGACATTTTCCAGCACGATGGCGCGCGGCGCCCGGCCTTGCGCGCGCAAGGCGCGCACCTTCTCATGGAACAGCCAGAAAGCGCCGCTGCGGGTCTTCACCTCGGCGTCGGCGGCGCCCATGCCTCGGCCGCCGCCGGCAAGCGACAGGTCCTGGCAGGGGAAGGAAGCCCAGGCGAGATCGGCCTCGCCGGGGATCAGGCGCGCTGCGATGGCCCCGAGATCGCCGCAGACGAGTTCCTCGCCGCCCCAGTTGGCGCGATAGGCGGCCGCTTTTTCTGGGTCGATGTCATTGGCGAACAGGCAGGTCCAGCCGGCGCCGAGCCCGCCGCGGGCCATGCCGCCGCCGGCGAAGAATTCGTAAAAGGTCAGCGGTCGAGGCATCGGGGCGGGTTGCCGGAAAGAATCATGCCTTCCATCAGGTCATAGCCGCACGTTTTTCGCCAGCCGCCGCGCCCAATCGTCCCCAGAAAGCGCGATCCGCCCCTTCCATCACGCATTCGAAGGCGCGGCGCTCCGCCGTCGCGCGCTTCTCGCCGCCGTCATATTCGATGAGCGCGGCGCGCTCCTCATAGAGGTCGCGCAGGTCTTCGGGCAGAAGATCGAGCAGATGGCGCCAGTCGGCGGGCAACGGCTGCTCGCCGCCATTGTGGAGGGTGAGGGGCAGGCTTTGCGCCATAGGCGCCTCCGAGGCATAAGGGACATTCTGCATGTTCCTATTTTGTTCCGTGTCCAAATGCAAGCCGAAAGGCGGTGGGCGATAGGGGCTTGGCGTTGCAACCATTGTCCACTCATTGTTTAAAGTAACAAATAAAAGTTAAAAAATTTAACCAATAAAATTCACACTGAGATGACTATTTATAAAAGTTGCTTAAAAATTGCGCTTATTTCAGACTGTGTATAATTGGATGAAATGAAGAACTGAACTATAAGATATCTGTTCTTTCGATATCGTGTCCGATTGGCGTGAGCGAGGCGCATGAAACCGGATATTTCGGTCGTTATTCCGACATTTCGTCGTCCAGAACCTTTGGCGGCGGCGATCGAGAGCGTGCTCGCCCAAAAGGGCGCGGCCTGCGAAATCCTCGTCGTCGATGATTGCCCGCAGGGGAGCGCCGAGGCGGTCGTCCGGCGCTACGCCGATCGGGGCGTCGCCTATTGGCGTTCGCCGGCGCCGACCGGCGGCCGGCCGGCCATCGTGCGCAATCACGGCTTCCGGCGCGCGAGCGCCGACATCATCCATTTCCTCGACGACGACGATCTGGCGCCAGAGGGCTATTACGCGGAGGCGCTCAAGGTTTTCGCACAGCGCCCCGACATCGGCGTGGTCTTCGGCAAGGTCGAGCCCTTCGGCGAAATGGATGTCAGCGCCGAGCGCGATTTCTTCGACGCCGCCTTCCGCCGCGCCCGGAAATACAGCGGGATGGGGCCGAAGCTCGGGCTTTCCGCCGCGATGTTCTTCCAACGCACCCTGCTGATTTGCAGCGCCGGCATGGTGCGCCGATCCTGCGTCGAGGCGATCGGGGGCTTCGATCCGGAACCCTCGCTCGCCGAGGACGTCGACTTTTTCGCCCGGGCGATCCGTCATTCCGGCGCCTGTGTGCTGGATCGGACCTCGATCCATTACCGCATCGGCCCCTCGCTGATGCGACTGCCCGATCGCCAGCCGCTGATCGAGTCCTCCTATCGGGCGATCCATTCGCGCTACCGGCGCGAACATGGCGCCGTGGATTTCTTCGCCCTGAAAACTTTCGCCAAGATTCTGGATCGGCTCCATGCTTATGCTTAGGATCGAAACGCTCGACACCTTCGACGCGCTCCAGGCGCTCGCGCCGGAATGGCAGGCGCTTTTCGCGCAATGCTCGCCGCGCACGCCTTCCAAATCGCCGGCCTGGCAGATGACCTGGTGGCGCCATTTCGGGAGCCGCCGCAGCCTGTCCAGCCGCCACGACATGCGGGTCTTCGCCTTGCGCGACGAGGCGGGCGCGCTGGTCGCCGTCGCGCCGATGATGCTGACCAGCCGGCCCGGCTTCGGCCCGGCGCTGGTGCGCGAAATGCAGTTCTTCGGCGCCGACGCCTATGTCACCCAATTGCGCGGCCCGCTTTGCCGGCGCGAGAACCTGAGCGAGGCCGGCCGCGCGCTCGCCGCCCATCTGCGCGCGCGCAAGGAGCACGATCTGGTGCAGTGGCGCGGCCTCGCGCCCGGCGCCTGCGCTCTTGAACAGGGCGAGCGGCAGGCGACGCTCGAGGATATCGACTCCTGCCTGATCATGCGGGAGAGCTGGGAAGCCTTCCACGCCGCTCTGCCCAAGAAGACCCGCAAGCACTTGCGCAAGAGCCGCAACGACCTCAAGGCGGCCGGCGTCGAGATCGAATTCCACGTTTCGACCGAGCCGCAACAGGCCGAGGAAGGTCTCAAGACCTTTTACGACCTCCACGGCCGGCGCGCCGCCATGACCGATGTGGCCCGCCATCCCAATGTGTTCGAAGGCGAAGGGGCGCGCGCTTTCCTCGACGATTATTGCGCGCAGATGGCGCGCGCCGGCGACCTGCGCATTTTCGAGATCAGGGTTGGCGGGAAGATCGTCGCGGTGCGTCTCGGTTTCGCGCTGGGCGACGAATTGTATCTCTATTTCTCCGGCTACGATCCCGATTACGGACCGTACAGCATCATGACGACCCTGATGGCCGAGGTGCTGCAATGGGCGCATGAGCACGGCGTCGCGCTGGTCAACCTTTCGTCGGGCGTCGATCGCTCGAAGACGCGTTTCCGTCCGGAAATGATCGCCTCGGAAGGCTTCTATTCGGTGAGCGCGGGGCTGCGCGGCCGGTTGGCGCTCGCCGCCATGCGCAAGCTGCGCGGCGGCGCTCCGGCGCCCGAAGCCGAGGATGGGCCCGAGGAACAGGAAGTGGGCGAACCGGCCGGGGCGTGAGCGCCGGCGACACAGGAGCAACGTAATGCGATTTCGCGCTCTCGACGGTCTGCGCGGGCTTTGCGCCCTGACGGTCGCCTTGGTTCATCTTTACGAATCGATGAAGGTCACGCCGCCCGAATTCATCGGCCACGCCTTCGCTTTCGTCGATTTTTTCTTTGTCCTCTCCGGCTTTGTGATCGCCCACGCCTTTTTCGACAAGCTGGCGTTTCAAGGCGGCGGTTGGGCTTTCGCCATCCGCCGCTTCGGACGCATGTATCCCCTGCATTTCTTTATACTGAGCCTGCTGGTCGCGGCGGAGGCCGCCAAATGGATCGCGGTCCGCCATGGCGCGGCGGTGCTGGCCCAGCCCTTCACCAATGAGAATTCGATCCCGGCGCTGCTGTCGAACCTGCTGCTGATCCAGTCTCTTGGAATTCACGACCGGCTGACCTGGAATTTCCCGGCCTGGAGCATCAGCGTCGAATTCTATGTCAATCTGCTGTTCTGCCTTGTCATGATCCTGCCGCTGCGCCGCAGCGAGTCGGAGGAGGCGAGCCTCCGCGACAAGACCTGGACCATGGCGATCCTCGCGGTCGCCGGCGGCGCCGCGACGCTCTGGGCGACGCGCTATTCGCACGCGATGAGCTACGACTTCGGCCTGCTGCGCTGCATCTACGGCTTTTTCTGCGGCGTGCTGGCGCAGCGCCTGCGCGCCGGCGGCTTCGATCCCTTCGGGCGCCTTTCCACGCGCGCCGTCTCGATCTGGGAGGTCGTCCTCACCGTCGTCGCGGTCGCCTTTGTGACCTTCTCGCCGTGGTTCTGGCTCTTCGCGCTCACCCCGATCCTGTTCAGCGCGACGACGCTCGTCTATGCGCATCAGAAAGGCCCGTTTTCACGCCTTCTGCTGACGCCGCCGCTGCACGCCATCGGCGAATGGTCCTATTCGATCTATCTCGTCCACACCTTCCTGCTGCTTCATGTGCTGGGCCGCGCCGCGTCTTTCGTCGGCAAGAAGGGCTGGCTCGGCCTCCATGCCGTTCCGGGGGCGGACGGCGGCGCCTATATCGCCGAGGTCTATCGCCACGGGCCGCTGATGATCATGCTGGTGGTCGCGGTCTATGTCGGGCTGATCCTCGCCATGTCGAGCCTCACCTTCCGCTTCGTCGAAAAACCGGCGCGGCGCTATTTCAACGCCATCGCCGCGCGCCGCGAAGCCAAACCGGAAGCGGCGACGGACGATATTCGGGGGCGTCGGCGCGCGATGGCGGCGCGCCGCGTGCAGGCGGCGGAATGATCCGTTCCCCTGTTTCGGGGAGTGGGCGTTACTTTGTCGCCTTCTCCGCGATCTCGATCTTCTGCCCGTCGGCGAGATCGGCGGCGGGGTTGAGGATCACTTTGTCGCCCGGCTGGAGGCCTGAGGCGGTTTCGATCGACGTTCCGAAATCGCGCGCGATCGAAATCCTGCGCAGGCGGGCGACGCCATTGTCCGCCACCGCGACCTGGGTCCCGGCGCGATTGAAGATCAGCGCGTCGGCGGGGATGGCGAGACGGGGCGATGCGCGCGGAATTTTCAGCTCCACCTGGCAATAGACGCCCGCCCTGAGCCGTCCGTCCGAATTGGGAATGTCGGCCTCGGCGAGCAGGGTGCGCGTGCCTTGCTGCAACGATTCCGAAATGCGCGTGATCTTGCCCGCGAAGGCCTGATCAGGCTGTTCGGGGACGCGAACGGCGACATCGACTCCCGGCGCGAGGCCAAAAGCCTGATCCTGCGGGACATAGACCTGGACGCGGATCACGTTCGTGTTCTGCAGGTTGAACATCAAGGTCGCGCCGTTCTGCACCAGCGAGCCGACATCGACCGCGCGCTGGGTGACGACGCCGTCGAAAGGCGCGACAACGGTCAGATAGTCCCGCTGCTGCTTGAGGACGCGCAGGGCGTCGTTCTGTGCGGCGTCGTTGGCCTGGGCTGCGGCCAAAGCCTCCTTGCGGGCTTGCTCGGTCAGCCGGTCGATGTCACCCTGTTCGGCGGTCACCCAGCCCTGCTTCACCAGAACGGCGCTGCGGGAATTGGTCGCCGCCGCCAGCTTCGCGTTGGCGTCGTTCTGCCGCACATTGGCCTTGGCCTGGGCGATCGCGGCCTCGGCCTGGGCGATCTGGTGGTCGAGTTCCGGCGCGGCGAGAACGGCCAGCACGTCGCCGGCCTTGACGTGATCGCCGATGTCGACATTGCGCTTGTCGACATAGCCATTGGCGCGCGCATAAATATCCGCCGCCGCGAAGGCCAGGGTGTTGCCGGGCAGGGTGATCGCAATGACGCCGGGGGCAGGCGCGACTTCCGCGACGCGGACGATCTGCGTGACGTCGCGGAATTGCCGGTTCGCTTCCTCGGCGGCGAGGCGCGCTGCGCGATTCTGCGCGAATCCCCAGGCGAGACCGGCGACGAGCGCCGTCGCGACGAGAAGGCCAAAGCGCCGTCGCGCCGCCGCGTGGCGCTCCGCCTCTTTCCGGTCGCATTGGCCGGGGTCCGGTGGGCGCCAGCTGCAACCCAGTTCGCTGTGGCGATCCGCCGCGGGATGATCGCCGCGCATGGGATTGGGAAAGGCTTCGTTCATGTCAGTTCCGCCTCGGGGAAGACGCCGTGCGCCGGCTTGCCGTCATTGCCGCGCCGCAGCCAGGCAAAGAGCCAGGGCACGATCAGGAGGGTCGTCGGCGTCGCGAAAAGCAGGCCGCCGATGACGGCGCGGGCGAGCACCGCATTCTGTTCCTCGCCGGGGCCGCCGATCGCCATGGGGACCATGCCGACGATCATCGCGGCCGCCGTCATCAGCACTGGCCGGATTCGGGTATGGCCCGCCTCGATCGCCGCCTCGAAGGACGAGGCGCCGTCGAGCTGGCGCTCGCGGGCGAAAGTGACCAGCAGGATCGAATTCGCCGAAGCGACGCCGACCGCCATGATCGCCCCCATCAGCGAGGGCACGTTGAGGGTCGAGCCGGTGACGAAGAGCATGGCCAGGATCCCGCAGAAGGTTGCCGGCAAGGCGAGGATCACCACGAAGGGATCGCCGAAATTCTGATAATTCACCACCATCAGAAAATAGACCAGAACCGCGGCGAAGAGCAGACCGATCCCGAGGTTGCGGAAGGAATCGCGCATCGACTGGATCTGGCCGACGACCTCGATATGGTTGCCGGGCTTCAGTCGCGGGCTCAGGTCCGCGGCGATCCGGTCCAGTTCGCGCGAGGCGGTTCCGAGGTCGATCCCCTGCAGGCTGGCGTAAACCTCGTAGACCGGCTGGATATTGCTCTGGTTGGAATTGGTCGCGATCGAATCGCGCGTGAACTGGGCGACATTGGACAGGAGCCCGGGCACGGGCGGGCCGTTTCCGCCGCTCATGGCGGCCGAAACCGGAATGTTCTTCAGGTCGTCGAGCGAGGCGATCGTGCGCTCCGGCGCCTGGACCGCGAAGAAATAGGGAATGCCGGATTTCGGGTCGGTCCAGAAATTCGGCGACACCTGCTCGGACGAACTGAGCGCGACATTGAGGTTATTGGCGATGGAGCTGGCGTCGAGCCCGAGTTGGAGGGCGCGGGCGCGGTCGATCGAGGCCAGCAGCGCGGGGGCGTCGGTCTCCTGCTGGAGATGCACGTCGGCGAAGCCCGGCGTGGCGGCGAGGCGTTCGCGGATCTCTTTCGCCACGGCGAGATTGTTGGCGCGGTCATAGCCGACCGCGCGGATGTCGATCTGCGCCGGCAGACCGAAATTAAGGATCTGCGTCACCATGTCGGCGGGCTGGAAATAGAACAGGGCCTGCGGGAAATCGTGGCGCAGGACGAGCCGCAGCTTGTCGATATAGCTCTGCGTCGGCGCATGGCCGTCCTTCAGCGCGACGACGATGACTCCGTCGTTGGCGCCGATGGTCGAACCGTCGGAAAAGGCGAGATTGTAGGAACGCGCGGGCAGGCCGATATTGTCCACGATGCGCTCGCGTTCGGCTTCGGGAATGATTTCGCGGATCTTGTCCTCGACCTGCTGGAACAGAGCTTCCGTCGCTTCGATCCGGGTTGCGGCGGGCGCGCGGACATGAAGCTGGATCTGGCCGCTGTCGATGATGGGGAAGAAATCACGCCCGACGAGGGTGAACAACACGCCCGCGACGCCGAGGATCGCGACGAAGACGATGGGAACGACGATGCGCCGGGCGAGCAGCGCTTGCAGGAGCTCGATATAACTCGTGCGCATGTTCTCGAAGGAGGTCTCGAAACCGTGGCTGATGCGGCCGAAGAAGCCGCGCGGCGCCTCGTCGTCATGGCGTTCGCCCTTCAGCAGGACGCCGATCATCACCGGGGTGAGCGTGCGCGATAGGGCGTAGGACGCCAGCATGGCGAAGACCACGGCGAGGCCGAGCGGCGTGAACAGATATTTCGCCGGCCCGTCGAGGAAGACCACGGACGTGAAGACGCAGCAGATGGCGATGGTCGAGACGAGCGTCGGGATCGCAATGCCCGCCGCGCCATGCAGGGTGGCGAAGGCCAGCGGCTTCTTTTCCTCGGTCAGCAGGCGATGGGTGTTCTCGATGGTGACGGTGGAATCGTCGACCAGAATGCCGACCGCCAGCGCGAGGCCGCCAAGCGTCATTGTGTTGAGCGTATGGCCGAGCGCCGAGAGCACGACCAGCGAGGACAGGATCGACAGCGGGATCGACACCATCACCACCAGCGTCGAGCGCCAGGAGCGCAGGAACAGCAGGATCATCAAGGCGGTGAGCGCGCCAGCGATCAGGCCCTCGCGGACGACGCCGGTCACCGCGTCGCGGACGAAGACCGATTGATCGAGCAATTCGCCGATCTTGAGCCCCGGCGGCGCGGCGGCGCGCAGGGTCTTGAGGGCGTTGCGCACGCCGTCGACCACGGCGAGCGTCGAGGCGTTGCCGTTCTTGATGATGGAGAGCAGGACCGAGCGCTTGCCGTCCTCGCGGACGATGTTCTGCTGAACCTGCCAGCCGTCATGGACCTGGCCGATGTCGCGCACGAAGACCATCGCGCCGTTGATGTTCTTGACCGGGATGTCGTTGAGTTCGGCGATCGAGGCGGGCGTGGCGTTGGTGCGCACGACATATTGGGAATTGCCGAGCTTGGCCGCGCCCGAGGGCAAGGTGAGGTTTTGGGCGTTGACGGCGTTGACGACGTCGAGCGGAGTCAGGCCGCGCGCGGCGAGCTTGTCGGGGTCGATATCGACCATGATCTGGCGATATTTGCCGCCGGCGGGGGTCGGCAGGGTGACGCCGGGCACGGGCGCAAGGCCCTGGCGCACGCGATAGATGCCGTAATCGTAAAGCTGCTGTTCGTTCATCGTGTCGGAGCTGAGGCTGAGCTGGAGCACCGGCACGCTCGACGCGTTATATTGCACGACCACCGGCGCCTGCATGCCGGCCGGCATCAGGACGCGGATGAAATTGGTCGCCGCGATGATCTGGGAAATGGCGAGGTCGAGATTGACGTCGGGCTGGAAGTAGATCTTCTGCACCGAGAGGCCGTTGAGCGTCTGCGCCTCGATGTTCTTGATGCCGTTCACGTTCGAGCTGATCGCGTATTGGCTGTAGGTGCTGACGCGCTGCTCCATTTCCGGCGTGCTCAATCCGGTATATTGCCAGATGACCGTCACCACGGGGATGCGGATTTCCGGAAAAATGTCGGACGGCATGGTCTTGATGGCGATGCCGCCGAGAAACAGAATCAGCGCCGCAAGCACGTAGAACGTGTGCGGGAAACGTAAGGCGAAACGCACCAGGCCCATGAAACGCTCTGTCTTTGTTCGGGATCGCCGCGAAAGCCAGGCCGTGTCGCCGCGGGCTTTCGTCTCTGCTCGGACTATGCGCTTGCAAAATTGGCGAATTTTCGTGCGAAGCACAGCGCCTTCGGCTGCAAGAGCGAATTTGCGCGCGCGCATGCGTTGGGGCGCAGCGGTCGTCGCGTCGCTTTTGACGCTGGCCGCGCCAGCGTGGCCGGCCGCGGTCGAGAATGCGGTCCGAGGAACGCCCCCCGCGGCGGCGCAGGCCGAGACGCATGGCGATCTGAAGGCGGAAGTCTGCCGCATGATCGAACAGGCCGCCGCGGCGCGCCAGCTGCCGCCGTCCTTCCTGACCCGTCTGATCTGGCGCGAGAGCTCGTTTCGTCCGCGCGTTGTCAGCCCGGCCGGCGCGCGGGGAATCGCCCAGTTCATGCCGGGCACGGCGGTCGAGCGCGGCCTCGCCGATCCCTTCGATCCCGAACAGGCGATCCCCAAGGCGGCGGAGTTGCTGTCGGACCTGCGTGCGCGTTTCGGCAATCTTGGCCTTGCGGCGGCGGCATACAACGGCGGGCCGCAGCGGGTCGCCAACTGGTTGGCGGGCTCCGGCGGCCTGCCGTTCGAAACCCAGAGCTATGTCGAAATCGTCACCCGCCACCCGGCGGAGGACTGGCGCGACGGGGCGGCGGCGGCCAGGCTCGACGCCGAATTCGCGCAGCCCGCGACCTGCCTCGCCACGGCGGAGGCGATTCGGATTCGCGAGCCGGAGCAATTCGCCGGCTCGACCCTCACCGCGCCCTGGGGGGTGCAGCTTTCCGGCTCGTTCAACAAGCGCGCCGCGCTCGCCGCCTATGAGCGGGCGCACCGGAAATTCGCGGCCCTGCTTGGCGACGGCGAACCGATGGTGATCGGCAAGAGGGCGCCGGGACGCGGCTTTGCACGGTTCTGGCGGGTGCGCGCGCCGGCCCAGACCCGCGCCCAGGCCCAGGCGCTCTGCACGGCGATCGAACGCGCGGGCGGCGCCTGCGCGGTGTTGAAAACATGATACACTGATTGATTAGAAGTCTTCGGCGCCCCGGCGCCAGCGGGAAGGAACTTTACAAAGGCGGTCTCGTTTCGCAAATAAAGACCAGCACTCTGGCGCGCCGCGCGCGCATAGGAATGGATCGCCATGTCCTCCCCTTCAAAATCCTCCCCTGCACAATCTCTCGATTCGAGAGTCCGTTACACCCTGCTGGCCGCCCTGCTCCTGGCGCCTGTTCTTGCGGCGCCTCCGGCTCAGGCGCAATTCTGGTTTCCCTTCGGCGACCAGCAGCCGCAGCAACAGCAGCAGCGCGTCCAGCCCGGGCAGCAGCGCCACAACAAGCAGCATCAGGCGGCGCAGCAGCAGCCGGCTCAGCCCCGGCAGAATTCGCCGTTCTGGTGGGGCGATCCCCAGCCGGAGCCGCAACCGGTCCGTCAACAGGCGGCGCGCCAGCGCCTGCCGGAGGAGGAAGACGGCGCGGTGGTGGATCTCGCCTCTCATAATTCGTCGCTCGACGGCGGCTATGGCCACGGCGGCGTCGACGCCGCTGTCCTGCCGCCCGACGCCGACCCGAATTATTCCACGCCGGTCAATCTCGACCCCGAAGTGAACTACAAGTTCAAGACGCAGAAGGAAGTCGTCGATCCGACCGGCGAGCCGGCCGGCACGATCACGATCAATACCGCCCAGCGCAAGCTTTACCTTTCGCTCGGAGACGGCAGGGCCATGCAATACGGCATCGCGGTCGGCAAGCAGGGCTTCGCCTGGAAGGGAGAGGCGACCATCGGCCGCAAATCCTATTGGCCGGGCTGGACGCCGCCGCCGGAAATGCTGGAGCGCCGGCCCGAGTTGCCGGAACATATGGACGGCAGCCTCTCCAATCCGCTCGGCGCCCGCGCGCTCTATCTGTTCCAAGGCAACAAGGACACGTTGTTCCGGATCCACGGCACCAATGAGCCGTCCTCTATCGGCCACGCCGCATCTTCGGGCTGCATCCGCATGCACAATGCCGATGTGATCGACCTGTACAGCCGCGTCGCCAAGGGCACGCCCGTCGTCGTGCGTTGACGCTCGCCGGGGCTTCGTTCTCGGCAAAAGGAAACAAGGCGCGCCTTCGCGGGCGCGCCTTTTTTGTGAGCATTTTTGGCGGCGCCTGAAAATAAGGCCGAAGGCCAGGGAACTTTTCGCGGCGCAATGTCTTTAGTTCGTTACAAAGGGCGGTCGCCGTTGCGCCTCGTCCCGACGAACCGCCCGAAAAATCACGACGCAGAAGGCCGCCGCGGCCGAAACTGTCTTGGTGACGAGGCTGTGCTCACCTCAGGGAGCAAGCCATGTGTGACTATTCGCTCGAAATGTATGAATCGCGGCCGGCGCGGGAAGGCGAGGTCTATGTCACGACCCAGTTTCCCAGCGGATCGATCGGGCTGACCGCGCCCGAAAGCGCCGCGACGGCGATCTGCCTCGCCTGCGGCAGCCGGTTGCTGCTCGAAAATCTCGCGCTCGAAACGCAGAAGACGCTTGGGGTCAAGGAGACCGAGGAGGCGACCTTCATCTATTGCGACGAGGGGCTCTATCATGACGGCATCGCCTTCGATAACGGCGTTCGCGCCACATTGTGCCGGCTCGGCCCGGGCGTGATGGTCAGCCTCAAGGATCTTCCGGGACCGGCGCGCAAGCCTGAACCGAAGGAAATGGAAGCCGAAATCGACAAAGCGCTGGAGCCGGCCGAGTGATATCGTTCAGCCGGATTTGAGCCGATAGAAAATGTGCTTGCCGATCACGTCCGTCTTCTTGAGCGACCGCGCCCAGCGCGGCCGCACATAATTGGCGTGATAATGGGTCGCAGCGCCGATATCGGAGAGCCAGGTCTTTCCGGCGAGCACGTCGTCGGCGACACGTGTCGCTTGCGTCCAGGCTTCGGCCTCGCGGATGCGCAGTGACCGGCCTTCGCAGGCGAAGGAGAATTGGCAGGCGTGATAACGGCTGCGATTCTGGAAGACGACGCCGCAAATCGTCGAAGGATAGAGGCCGGAGGTCATGCGATTGAGGATGACCTGGGCGACGGCGGCTTGTCCCGCTTCCGGTTCGCTGCGCGCCTCGAAATAGATCGCCTGGGCGAGGCAGCGCTTCTCCGATTCGAGCCGATCCGGTGGGATGAGAGCGAGATAGTCACGCCTTTCGCCCCAACCGGGCGGGGGGCCATGTTCGCCGCGCGTGACGACGGAGAGATTGGCCTCGACGGGCCGCTGGTCGTCGGCGAAAGGCGTGTTGGAGGCGAGCGCGGCCGCGCGCGGCACGGCGGGCGTCGCGCCCTGCGCGATCCGTTCCGCGAGAGCGGCGGGGCGCATGGTCAGGGCGCCGCCGCCCGACGCGGGCGAGGAATCCGTCATACTGGGCTGGGTCACGGGCGCGTCGGCCTCGTCCCAGGCTTCGAAGCTCGCGACCGATTCGGGGCCGGGCGCGGCGCCCTCGGCGGGTGAAAAAGTCGAGGCGAGACCGCTTTCGTCCTGTTCGAAGGTCAGGATGTCGGCGCGCAGGCGGGCGATCGCGCCTTTTTGGCGCAGCCTGCCATCGATGGTCGGGCGCAGCCCGACCAAGGGGTCGCCCTTGTGGCGGCGGTCGATCTCGGGAAAGACCTTGGCGTTCCGTTTCAGGTCTGCGCGCGGTTCGGCTTCGTCCGATGGCGCGGCAAGCAGTTCTGGCGCGCCCAGTTCGAGGCTCGCCACATGCAAGAGCCCGCGCCCGGAGCGGGCGCCGAAATCGGCCGCGAATGTCGTCGCCTCAGGCGCGATCCGCGCAGGCATGACGGCGGCGTTGCGGGAGGAGAGCAGCGCCGTCGAGGCCCCCGAGGGAATTTCCTGGCCGGCGTCCGCGGTGAAGGACAGGACAAGGCCGGCGCCGAGCGCCCAGGGCGTCGCCACCTGCAAGGCCCAGATCACTCGCGACAAGGAGAAATGCGCCAGACGCCGCACCAAACGCATAGGCTTTCCCACGCCCAACCGACCGAAACAGCGTCGCCGCCAAGAACGCCGGTCGAGACGCAGGATGCGCGCGAACGGCCTTATGGTTATCGCGTGTTAGGCTTGAGGGTCGGTTACCAGGGCCAGGGCGGGCAAAGTCCCGATATGGGACGGGGGCTCCCTTCTTCCCATGGGGCGGTCAATCAGACGCCATGTGGGGAGAAGGGTTTTACGCCCCGCCGATCTTGGAGAAATCGGCGACGAGGTGGATGGCGCGGCGCAGTTGCGCGAGCATTTGCAGGCGGTTGCGGCGCAGGTCGGGGTTTTCGGAATTGACCGTGACCTTGTCGAAGAAGGAATCGACCGGCGCGCGCAATTTCGCGAGCGCGCGCATGGCGCCTTCGAAAT
>JAJXYV010000243.1 GCA_021780435.1 Pseudomonadota bacterium | reverse complement strand
CCGCAGGCGAAATCTGGCGCCTTTATAGCCAGCTGCCGCGGCAAAGCAAGGCGCGGCGCGCGCGCTTTCGCAAAAGTTTCATGCCGTCGCGATTGGCCTGCGACTCACGCCCCCGCAGGCGCGGCCTTCAGCGTGACTTCCTCGCTGCTCGCGACCACCTGCACAGCCATGCCGCAGGAGCGCGCCACCAGCCCGGTGAAATAAGGCTGGATGCCATGGGCGTCGACCGTTCCGCTTTCCGAACGCCCCTCCAGCAGATCGGCGACATGGCTGGCGAGCTTGAGATTCGGCCCCTTGACCGACACATCCATGCGCGCGTCGTCGCCCTCGCCTTCGATCGTCACATGCATGACGCCGCCCCGGGGGATGCAGGCAGACGCGATCAGGCAGAGATTGAGCACGAGCTTGACCTTGTTCTTCGGCATGAAGACCCGCGGCGCCTCCCAGTTCAACTGGGTGCGCTCGTCCCCAAAAAGGCCGCGCGCCACCTTTTCGGCGTCGCCGGTGTCGATGGCCGCGCCCGCCGAGCCGGCGGCGCCGAACGCCAGCCGGCAGAATTGCAGCCGGGCCGACGCCGCCTTGGCGCTCTTGCGAATCAAGTCGAGGGCGAATTCGCGCATGCCCTCGTCCTTGTCTTCCTCCAGAACCTCCAGCCCGTTCACGATGGCGCCGACCGGGCTGATGACGTCATGGCACACCCGCGAGGCCACGAGGGCGGCGAGGTCGAGCGATTCAAGCGCGAGAATATTCATGATCGGGTTCCGGACGGTCTGGCGAATCGATGGGATTGAGGAAGCGGCTTTTTTGGAGTCTAGTCGGCTTTCGACCGCGCTTGAAAGGAAATTCCCGCGCACTCGACGGCGCCGCAAGCCTTACCCAACTTGCTTAACAAGACGTTGCCGCTCGTCCTTTTGTTTTCCGCGCCCGGCATCGTCGGCCTCCGCGCGAAAGCACACTTGTGCATGATGCCCACCAACGCGCGCCGCGGCAAGCCGCGCCGGCTACGCGGCCCGCAAGCGCCGCAATGGACAAGCTTGGACAAAAGAGGAAGGATTTCACGGCATCGCGTCGAGGAGCCGATCCATTCACGCCACGCCCCTCGACAAAGCAAGAACCTGCGCTAGGGGGGACAAGAGATGAAAATTGGATTTGTCGGGCGGAGGGCGCTGGTCGCCGCGCTCGTCGCCCTCCTGCCCGCCCAGTCCGAGGCTTTGGGCGTTATCACGCCCCAGCCGGCCGTTTTCGGCGCTCCCATCATTCAAGTCCGGCATGGCGGGGGCGTGCATCGTGGTGGCGGCGGCATGCACCGCGCCGGTAATTTCAACCGCAATGTGAACGTGAACCGGAACGTCAACCACAACATCAATGTCAATCGAGGGCTTTATCGCGGCCCCAATGTCTATTATCGCGGCGGAGCCTGGGTCCGCCCCGGCCGCTATTGGTGGCCGGCTGGCGGCGCGATTGCAGCAGGCGCGGCCTTGGGCTTCATTGCGGCGGCAAGCGCGGCCTCCTGGGCCGGCTCGCCTCCCGGCCCCGATTACTGCTGGTATTATACCGATTCGACCTGGCGCGAAGGCTTTTGGGACGTCTGCCCCTGACGGCCCGCCGGGCTCAGGCGTGGATTACGGATCGAGCACGCCGGTCGGCAGACCGTCGAAGCTCAGTGCGTTCTTTTCCCGCCAGTAGGCGTGGATCCCCTCGTCGCCCTTCGTTTCGGCCCATTTGACGAGGGTGTCGCGCTGGCCGGCGAATTCCATCAGGGGCACGCCGAAACCGCAGGATGTCATGATCTCGTCCACCATGACGTCGACGACCTGCCGCTTGCCCGGCAGATCGGCGAAATGCGCGGCCAAATCGTCCCAGCCCGGACGGCCGAGACCGACGGCGCGGCCGCGGCCGTAAAGGCGCAGGATACTGGGCGGGCCGGAAAACGCGCAGAACATCAAGGTGATTCGATCGTTGAGACGCAGATGGGCGGCTGTTTCATTGCCGCTGCCGGTGAGATTCAGAAAGGCGACGCGACGCGGCCCCAGCACGGCGAGGGTTCCATCCAGTCCCTTGGGGCTGAGATTGACGCGGCCTTCCGGCCCGGCAGTGGCGACGAAGAAGATCTTCTGCTCCGTGATGAAACCGCGCAGCTTTTCGTCGATTTCGTCATGCCTCTTCGCCATTGACCGTCCTCAAGCCTCGCCGAGCCCCAGCTCCCGCCTTTTCCGCGCGCTCAAACCCGCGACGACCAGAGCATAGGACGCGCGAATCAGATCGCGCAACTCGCCGGGCTCCACGATATCCGCTCGGGCCTCGATCCATTTAAGGCCACGCGAGGCGAGATAAGGCGCCGGGCGAAACCCTTCCTGCTCCGGCAGGACAATGAAGGCGATCTCGCTGACCTTGAAGGAAAAAGCTGGCGCTTCTTCGCTCCTACCGCCAATGCAGAAGACCTTGCCGCCGACCTTCCAGACATGGGATCCGCCCCATTGCATGACATAGGTCGTCCCCGGCAGAGCCGCGCAAAAGGCGTTGTAGTCGTCGTAGTTCATGGCTGAATTTGCCGTCCCGCGCATGATGTTATAGGGATCGCGGCCTCAACCAAAGGGATCTCCATGAACGGCATTGCGCTCCAAGCCGCGCGGAAGAGCGTCGAGATCGAAAAGGCCGGCGTGGCGCAGCTGCGCGCCGCGCTCGACGGCGCGCTCGGCGCTGCGCTGGAAAAGGCGATTGCGACGATCCGCGCCGCGCGTGGAAAAGTGATCGTCAGCGGCATGGGCAAGAGCGGCCATATCGGGCGCAAGGTCGCGGCGACTCTGGCCTCGACCGGCACGCCCGCCTTTTTCCTGCACCCGGCGGAAGCAAGCCATGGCGACCTCGGCATGGTGACCCAGGACGACGTGGTGCTTGCCTTTTCCTGGTCCGGCGAGACCGCCGAACTGGCCGATCTCATCGAATATTCCAAGCGTTTCGCCATTCCGCTGATCGCCGCCGCCTCGCGGCGCGACAGCGCGCTGGGCCGCGCCGCCGACATCCTGCTCGAACTGCCTCAGGTCGATGAGGCCTGCCCCAATGGCCTGGCGCCGACGACCTCCACGACCATCCAGCTGGTGCTCGGCGACGCGCTCGCGGTGGCGCTGATCGAGGATCGCGGCTTTTCCGCCCAGGACTTCCGCCTGTTTCATCCCGGCGGCAAGCTCGGGGCGCGGCTGCACAAGGTGGACGACCTCATGCATTCGGGCGTCGACATGCCCCTGCTGCCCGAAAGCGCCGGCATGAGCGAGGTGATCCTCACGATGACGGGCAAGAGGTTCGGCTGCGTCGGCCTCGTGGACGAAGCCGGCAAGCTCGCCGGGATCATCACCGACGGCGATCTGCGCCGCCACTGGACCGGGCTGCTGGCGGACAAGGCGCCGAGCGAGATCATGACCCGCGACCCGCTGACGGCCCGGCGCGGGTCGCTCGCCTCGTCGGCGCTGGAGACGATGAATCGCCGCAAGATCACGGTGCTGTTCATCGTCGAGGACGGCCGGCCGGTCGGCGTCCTGCACATCCACGATCTGTTACGCGCGGGCGTCGCCTGATTCACCGTTGAGATCGAAAGCCGCCGCGAATAATTCCCGCGTATATTGCTCGCGCGGCGCAGCGAAAACGTCTTCCGCCGCGCCCTGCTCCACGATCTTGCCGTCGCGCATGACAGCGACCTGCGACGCCAGCGCCTTCACCACTTTCAGATCGTGGCTGATGAAGAGATAGGACAGGCTGCGCTTGATCTGGAGGTCGCGCAGGAGATCGACGATCTGCGCCTGGACCGAGCGGTCGAGCGCCGAGGTCGGCTCGTCGAGGACGATGATCCCTGGATCGAGCGCGAGCGCCCGGGCGATGGCGATGCGCTGGCGCTGGCCGCCGGAAAATTCGTGCGGATAGCGGTCCATGGTCGCCGGATCGAGGCCGGTGTCGGCCAGCGCGCCGGCGACAATAGCCCGTCGCTCGTCCGCTGACAGGCCCCTGTTCTGGATCAGCAACCCTTCCTCGACGATTTCCGCGACCGAAAGCCGAGGCGACAGCGAACCATAGGGGTCCTGAAAAACGATCTGCATGTCCTTGCGCAGGGGCCGCATCTCGCGCGAGGACAGGCCGTCGATGGCCCGGCCAAGATAAACGATCGGCCCTTCGGAGCGGATCAGGCGCAGGAGCGCGAGGCCGAGCGTCGTCTTGCCCGAGCCGGATTCGCCGACCAGCGCCAAGGTCTGGCCCTTGCGCAAGGCGAGCGACACGCCGTCCACCGCCTTCACATAGTCCGCGGCGCGGCCGAAAAAGCCCTTTTTGATCGGGAACCAGACCTTCAGATTCTGAGCCGACAGCACTTCGCTGGCCTCTGGGTCCGCCGTGGGTGGCGCGCCGCTGGGTTCGGAGGCGATCAGCATTTTCGTATAGTCGTGACGCGGCGCGGCGAATATCTGTTCGGTCGCGCCGGTCTCGACCACACGGCCTTGCTTCATGACCGCAACCTCGTCGGCCATGCGCCGGACGATCCCGAGATCGTGGGTGATGAAGAGGATCGCCATGCCATGGCGCGCCTGGAGGTCGCGCAACAGTTTCAGTATCTGCGCCTGAACCGTCACGTCGAGCGCGGTCGTGGGCTCGTCGGCGATCAGCAGATCCGGGTTGTTGGCGAGCGCCATGGCGATCATCACGCGCTGGCGCTGGCCGCCGGAAAGCTCATGCGGAAAAGCGTCGAGCCTTTTTTCCGCATTCTGCAGGCCGACCTCCCGCAGCAATTCGAGCGTCCGCGCGCGTCGTTTTTCCCACGAGCCAAGGCCGTGGATTTCGAGGATTTCGCCGATCTGCCGCTCGATCCGGTGCAGCGGATTGAGCGAGGTCATCGGCTCCTGAAACACCATGCCGATCCGCGCCCCGCGCAGGCCGCGCATCGTGGATTCGCTGGCGCCAAGAAGCTCGCGGCCCTGAAAGCGGATCGAACCGCCAAGGATTTTCGCGCCCGGCGCCAAGAGGCGCACCACCGACAAAGCGGTGACGGACTTGCCGGAGCCGGATTCGCCGACGAGACCGAGGGTTCGCCCGCGCTCCAGCCGCAGCGAGGCGTTCTCGACCGCAAGCGATTCGCGTCCGGTCGGGCCGAAACCGACGGTCAGATTTTCGATTTCGAGCAACGGCGCGTCGGGGCTCATCAAAAACCCTTTCGCGGATCGAAGGCGTCGCGCAAAGCCTCGCCGGTGAAGACCAGCAGCGACAGCGTCATCGCGATGACGAAGAAGCCCGAGAGGCCGAGCCATGGCGCCTGGAGATTGCTCTTGCCCTGCAGCAGCAATTCGCCCAGCGACGGCGAGCCTGGCGGCAGGCCGAAGCCAAGGAAGTCGAGCGAGGTGAGCGTGGTGATCGAGGAATTGAGGATGAAGGGCAGGAAGGTCAGGGTCGCGACCATGGCGTTGGGCAGGACGTGCTTGACCATGATCTTGCGGTCCGGCAGGCCCAGGGCCCGCGCCGCCCGCACATAGTCGAAATTCCGCGCGCGCAAGAATTCGGCGCGCACGACATGGACGAGGCTGACCCAGGAAAAGGCGAGCAGGATGAACAGCAGCACGAAAAAGCTGGGCGTGACGATGGCCGAGAGGATGATGAGCAGATAGAGGCTCGGCAGCGACGACCAGATTTCGATGAAGCGCTGGAACAGGAGATCGGTCCAGCCGCCGAAATAACCCTGGATCGCGCCGGCGGTCACGCCGACAACTGAGGAAATGCTCGCGAGCAGCAGGCCGAACAGCACGGAAATGCGGAAGCCGTAGATCAGCCGCGCCACGACATCGCGGCCCTGGTCGTCGGTGCCGAGCCAATTCCACTCGATTTGGCCGCATCTCTGCGCCGGTTCGCCGGCGAAGGTCTTGCCATGCGAACATTGTTCGTTGGTCAGCATCCAGGTCGGGGGCGAAGGCGCCGGCAGGGGCAGGGCCAGATTATGGCTGTTGTAGGAATAGCGGACCGGCGGCCAGACCAGCCAGCCGTGCGCCTCGATCTCCTTGAAGATCACCGGGTCGCGATAATCTGTCTCGGCGAGGAAGCCGCCGAACTTGTCCTCCGGATAATCGACGAAGACCGGAAAGAGCAGCTCGCCCTTGTAGAAGGCGATGATCGGCTTGTCATTGGCGATGAATTCGGCGCCGAGCGACAGGACGAAGGCGATCAGGAAGAGCCAGAAGGAAAAATAGCCACGCCGGTTGCGCTTGAAGGCCTCGAGGCGGCGACGGCTGATCGGTGTGAGCGCCACGTCAGGTCTCCCGCGTCTCGAAGTCGATGCGCGGATCGATCCACGCATAGGTGAGGTCGGAGATCAGATTGATGACGAGGCCAAGCAGCGCGAAAATATACAGATTGGCGAAGACCACCGGATAATCGCGGTTGAGTGTCGATTCGAAGGAGAGAAGACCGAGCCCGTCGAGCGAAAAGATGGTTTCGATCAGAAGCGAGCCGGTGAAGAAGGCCGAGATGAAGGCGCCGGGAAAGCCGGAAATCACGATCAGCATGGCGTTGCGGAAGACGTGTCCGTAGAGCACGCGGCGCTCGGTCAGGCCCTTCATCCGTGCGGTGACGACATATTGTTTGCGGATTTCGTCGATGAAGGCGTTTTTCGTCAGGAAGGTCGTGGTGGCGAAGGCGCCGAGCGTCAACGCCGAGACCGGCAGCACGATGTGCCAGAGATAATCCTTGATCTTGCCGACGAGAGAGAGCTGGGCGAAATCGTCCGAGGTCAGGCCGCGCAGCGGAAAAATCTGCCAGAAGGAGCCGCCGGCGAAGAGCACGATCAGCAGGATGGCGAAGAGAAAGCTCGGAATGGCGTAGCCGGTGATGATGACCGCCGAGGTCCACATGTCGAAGGCCTCGCCCTCGCGGCGCGCCTTGGCGATTCCGAGCGGGATCGAGATCGCGTAAGACAGGAAAGTCATCCACAGGCCAAGCGACATCGAGACCGGCAGCTTCTCCTTGATCAGCGAGAGAACCGGCGCGTCGCGGAAATAGGAACGGCCGAAATCGAACATCGCGTAATTGCGGATCATCAGCCAGAAGCGCTCGAGCGGCGGCTTGTCGAAGCCGAACTGCTTTTCCAGTTCGGCGATGAATTTCGGATCGAGCCCCTGCGCGCCGCGATATTTGCCGGCGAATTCGGACGCCGCGCCGCCTCTGCCTGCGGCGATCGTGCTGTTGGCGCCGCCGAAACGCGAGGTCGCGCCGGAATCCTGGCCCTGGATCTGCGCGATCACCCGCTCGACCGGCCCGCCAGGAGCAAATTGCACGATGACAAAGGAAAGCGCGAGAATCCCGAACAGGGTCGGGATCATCAGCAGCATGCGGCGCAGGATATAGAAGGCCATGTCACCCCTTGGCCTTCGTCGCCGCCGCTTTTTCAGCGTCCCACCACCACAGGGAGGAAATGCCGAGATCGAGTTTCGGCACGGCCTCGGGCCTGCCGAAAAAGTCCCAGGCGGCGATGCGGCGGTTGGGCGAATACCAGTTCGGAATCCAGTATTGTCCCGCGCGCAACACGCGGTCGAGCACGCGGCAGATGACGATGAGTTCCGCGCGCGATTGGGCCTTCAGCGCCTTGTCGACGAGGATGTCCACGGCCGGATCGTCGATGCCTGCGAGATTCAACCCGCCGGCGGTCTTGCCCGACTGCGAGCCGAAATAAGCGAGCAGTTCATCGCCCGGCACGCCGCCGATCATCTTGCGGTCCACGATCATGTCAAAATCGAAGTTGTCGAGGCGCTGCTTGTATTGCGCGGAATCGACAATGCGCATGCGCGGATCGATCCCGAGCAGCTGCATGTTCTTGAACATCGGCTGCGCGACCTTCTCAAAGGCCGTCGTGACTTCCAGGAATTCGAAGGCCAGCGGCGTTCCGTCTGGCAGGAGCAATTGCTTGCCCTCACGCCGGCAGCCGGCTTCCTTCAGCAGATTGTTGGCGCGCTGGAGCAGCGCGCGGTCCTGGCCCGAGCCGTCGGAAACCGGCGGCAGGAAAGGCTCGCCGAAAACCGACGCCGGAACCTTGTCGCGCAAGGGTTCGAGAATCGCCAACTCCTCCGCCGAGGGCAGGCCCTCGGCCTTCATCGGCGTGTTCTCGAAATAGGTCACCAAGCGTTTGTAGGCGCCATAGAAGAGATTGCGGTTCGACCATTCGAAGTCGAGGCAAAGCCCGAGCGCCTCGCGCACGCGCGGGTCCTTGAAGACCTGGCGACGCAGGTTGAAGAAGAAGCCCTGGAAGCCAGGACTGCGCTTGTCGGGGATCTCCATCTTGATGACGCGGCCGTCGCGCACCGCGGGGAAATCATAGCCCGTCGCCCATTCCGAGGCGGTGGATGATTCATGGAGATTGACGGTTCCCGCCTTGAAAGCCTCGAAGCCGACGGCGCGCTCGCCGAAATAATCGTAGCGGATGCGGTCGAAATTGTTCTGGCCGACATTGACCGGGAGATCCTTCGCCCAATAATCGGGCACGCGATCATAGGCGATATAGCGACCCTGCTCGAAAGCCCCGATCTTGTACGCGCCCGAACCCAGCGGCGGCTCGAGCCCGGCGCGGGTGAAATCGTGAGTCTTGTAAAAAGCCTCTGAGAGGATCGGCTGGCCGGCGATATTGAGGATGGAATCGCGTCCGAAGCCATCCTTCAAGGACACCAGCACGACATCGTCGGCCTCGGCCTGCGCCAGATCGAGATCACGCAGCAATTGCCGGATCAGCGGATGGCCCTTCTCGCGCAGGATCGCGAGCGAAAAGGCGACGTCCTTCGCCGTCATCGGCGAGCCGTCATGAAAGCGCGCCTCATGCCGCAGATGGAAACGGTACTGGCGCTTGTCGGGCGAAATCTCGACCGCGTGGGCGACGAGGCCATAGACCGTATTGTCCTCGTCGAGACTGCCCGCCATCAGGCTGTCATTGATGATCGAAAGGCCGATCGCCGGATTGCCCTGGAGAATGAAGCCGTTGAGCGAGTCATAGGACGTCCCGACCGCCTCCATGCTGAGTTGCCCGCCTTTGGGCGCGTCCGGATGGGCGTAGGGGAAATTCGCGAAATTCTCGGGCAGGCCCAGATCGCCGAAGGACGAGAGGCCGTAGGTCTGGCGCCAGTTCTTGTCGTCGCCGGCGCGAACGGGCAGGCCGAACAGGGGCAGAGCGGCGGCGGAGAGAAGCGCGGCGCGCCGGGTGACCGTGAATTGTTTCAGCAAGGATGGGGGCCTCTGGGAAAGAGGGCGGAGATTCGTCGGCTATTATGTCGTTTTTGCGCCGCGGCGTCGCCTGCGAATCGCGGAGATATTGGCGGCGACGGCCCATGCCCCCATATCCTGTTTGGATGCCGACAGGCATTCGTGAACGGCTCGCCGTCAAATTCAGCGGCTAACGAAAATGGGGCGCCGATTTTTCCTAAAAACGCCGCGAAAACAAAGGACCCTGCGCTTGGTTGCGGCCCCATCCGGTCGCAATCCGGTCTGGGGCGGCGCAAGTGACGTGTTCATCGGAGGATCTGGCCATGCCGGACAGGGAGATACAGCAACTCACCGAAAAGCTCGAAAAACTTGCCGAAAACCTGCGCAAGCGAACGCGCGAATTTCATGAAACGGGAAGCTTCTCCGAAGTCCGCCGCAATTTCGTGAAAGATGTCGAGAAAAGGAACGACGCGCTGCGCGCCAAGATTGCCCACGCCGCGCAGAACAAGGATTCCTGGGGTTTCGTCAAGGCGGAGCTCTGGCGCGATTACGAGGCCATGTTCAACGAATTCGCGACGCTGAACGCCGGCGTCGACGCCGAGAGCCTCAAGAGGGCGTGAGGCTCAGACCGGCGGCGGGGCCAGGCGAGCCGCCGCCGGGCTTTCAGACGAACTTCCAGAACAAGGCCGCCCAAACCAGACAGCCCAGCGCCACCGCGCCGGCGAAGGCGAGCGTCGCGGCCAGCTGACGCGCGAGAACGCCGGTCTTGGTTCCGGCGATGCGCCAGCCCAGCCACAGCGACCACAGGCCGGCGCCGACCAGCAGCATAGCGCGAAGGAAGCTCACGAAGGGCAGGACGATTCCTTCCGCCTTGAGCATGGTCACGGTGAGCGACGACAGGCCCAGAAAAACCCCGCAGCCCGCGACCGGGATAAGCCCCTGCGCGAAATGATGGAAGCGCGCCGACGACCAGGGGCCGCAAGCCCGGCTAGCCACGCCCAGGAAAAAGCTGAGGCCCAGCCCCATCGCGAGCGTCATGCCGCCGATATAGATCAGCAGCGTCAGGCCATCGAGCGGCGTCATCGTGTCGTTCAGCTCGGGATAATTGGTCAGGACATACCAGGGCAGGACCGGCTCCATCGGCCAGATCAGACCCCTTTCGGCGAGGCGGTCGGCAAGGAACTGGCGGATCGTGACATAAAGGTCCGAAGCGCCCCAGTGGAAGGCGCCCGCGGCGACCCCGAGCAGCCCGAACAGGATCAGCGCGCTCTGCCACGGATTGGTCATGTCGCCGGCGACATGGACGATCTCGTGATTGGGCGAGCGGCGCGCGAGGGTCACCGCGCCGCGATAGTCGCTGCAGCGCCCGCACATGTGGCAGGTGCCGGCGCCGCGCATCGCGCGCACCGGCACCAGCGGCGCGCAATTGAGCGCCGCCGAATGACCGCCGCGCGGCTTCACGTGCTCCCTGGACCACTCCGCCCAGGCCTCGCGATCGACCCGGAAATGCAGCGGCGCCAGCTTGGCCAGCAGATTGAACACGCCATTGACCGGGCACAGGAAGCGGCACCAGACGCGCTTGTTGCGGCCCCAGAGATAGCCGACGCCGATCGCCGCGACCGTCGAGCCGCCCAGAACCAGCAGCGCCGGGCGCGGATATTGATAGACGCTGGTCATCTGGCCATAAACGGTCGTCAGCACGAAGGCGACGAAGGGCCAGCCCTTCCATTGCAGCCAATGCGGAATGGCGCCGCCGCGACCGTGTTCCGAGGCGCGCTCGCTCAGCGCGCCTTCAGGGCACAGGAGCCCGCACCACAAACGCCCGACCAGGACCATCGAGAGGAGCACGAAGGGCCACCAGATCCCCCAGAACACGAATTGCGCGAAAAGGGTGACATTCGTCCAGATATGGGCCGCGCCCTGCGGCAGCGGCAGAACGGCGGGAACGACGAGCAGGCCGGCATAGACGACGACCACCGCCCATTGCAGGCGGCGGAGCAGCGCCTGATGGTCGCGCAGCCAGGTCCCGAACCGCGCCAGCGCGGCGTCGATCCCGCGCGATGGCCGAGGAGAGCCTAGCGCGACGCGATCTGTGGACGATACAAGAGCCATCCCATGGCGCCCCAATAAGCAAGGAAGACGAGCAGCTCGGTCAGATCGGGCCGCGCCCGCCAGCCCGTGAGCGAGGAGAACAGGCCGCCGATTCCGCCGCCGTCCGAAAGCCAGGCGGAAGCGTCCCAAAGCCGGCCGGAGAGGCGCGGCAGCAAGCCGAGCGAGACCAGATTGTCCGCCGCCGTCAGCAGGAGCGCGCCGGCGAGCAGAAGCAGCATGACCTCGGTGATCCGGAAGAAAAGCCGCCAGGACAGGATGCGGCTGCCCCATTGCAGCGCCCCATAGGTCGCGACCGCCAAAGCCAAGCCGCCCGCCGCGGCGAAGCCCGCCGATACGAGCGCGGCGCCGCGCGCAGCCGAGAGGGTTCCGGCAAGGAAGACGACGGTCTCCGCGCCCTCGCGCGCCACCGCGATCGCCGCCAAGGTGAAGACGCCCCACCAGTTCGACGTGTCGGCGGCCTTCTGCAGCGCGGTTTCGAGGTCGCGCTTCAAGGTGCGGCCATGACGGCGCATCCACAGCACCATCTGCACGATCAACGCCGAGGCCAACACCATCAACAGGGTCTGGAACAATTGCTGGCGGTCGTCGTCGAGTTCGTCGCCGAACAGGATGATCGTCGCGCCGAGCGTGGCCGCGCCGAACAGCCCGGCGGCGACGCCCGCCCACAGGTAGAAACGGCCGCGCGTCCGGCCCTCGTCGCCCTGATGTCCGAGCCACGCCTGCAATATGCCGATGACCAGCAGCGCCTCGATGCTCTCGCGCCAGACGATGAAGACCACATTGCCGAACGGACCCAATGTCAGCTCCTCACAAAATCCGTCATTTCGCGACCAGAACCGCCGGCGGCGCATCGGGGTGGAAATCGTCGAAGAAGTCATATTCGCCGGGATCGAGCCCGCGAATGACGACGCTGGTGACCGCGCCGGGCGCGAGCACCTTCTCCTTGCGCAATTGCTTGCTCTCGAATTCGGCCGGACCCCGTCCCTTGTTGGTCAGTTCGATCTCGATCGTCTTGTTGGCGGGCACTTCCAGACGCAGCGGCGTGACCTTGCCATCGTCGAATTCGATGCTGAATTTCGCCGTTTCCTCGGCGCGCGCGCCGCCGAGAGAGGCGACCGCCAGAACGATCAGGCCGAGCAACGCCGCGAATTTCATCTCAATAAGCGCCTTTCTTGCCCGTTCCGGCGTAAGTGAAGTCGAACGCGGCGTCGAACGAAGCAAACCACGGGCCAACCCCGGTCTCCTTGTCGACATGACGGCCGAAATGGGCATGGGGATTGGCGCTCGGAGGCTCGATATGAAGCACGAGCTTGTAGCGGCCAGGCCCCATCAGCTTGACATTGTCGCCGTAATGCGGGCCGTCGTCGGCCACCATCGGCATGAAATCGCCGGAGCGCTTTTCGTCCGAACCTTCCTTGGTCAGCTCATATTTGACGACGAGATAGGGAATCCAGTCGCCCTTGGCGAAGCCGTTCTTGTTGTCCTTGTCGGCGTGGATGTCGGCTTCGAGATGGACGTCGCTGTCCCTGGCGTCACGCATCATGCCCGGCGGATCCATCTCGATCGGCTGAAGATAGACGGCGCCGATCTCCATTCCGGCGATGGACAACGGCTTGCCGACCGGGGTTTCTTTCGCCAGGGCGAAGCTCGCCGCACCGAGAAGGAGGGCGCCGGCGAGAAAGGTTTTTGACGGCAGGATCCGCATTTCATTCTCCTCTGCGGTCAGTTTCGCAATCGATCACGCTGGCGCAATCGATTCCACCTTGTTTAGAAATTTTCTAATTTAAAGCCGATCAGGCGCCCAAAGCGGCGGCGAGCGCGGCGTCGAGTTCGGCGGCGGGAATCTCTTCCACCACCGGCCCTTGGGCGTGAATCAGGACGCAATGCACGGCCTTGCCGGGATAGAGCCGCATCAGGCTGGCGCGATAAAGCGCAAGCTGCGCGACATGGCCGGGGCGGCGCTCGGCGCGCGGCGCGCCCATCTTGTAATCCGCCGCCCAGACGGCGTCCGCCGTCTCGGCGAGGCGGTCGATGGCGCCGGAAATCTCGATCCCGCCGCCGCCGGGCTTGTCGAGACGCGCGGCGATTCGCGCTTCCGCGATCGATGTCGGGCCGAACAGAGGCGCAAGACGCGCGTCGTCCAGGATCGCAAGAACGCTTTCCGCCAGCCGTTCCGCGCGATCCGGCGCGAGGCCGTGCGCGGCGAGGTCGCGCAGCGCGGCCGCGCGCCGCACGTCGCTGGCGAGGCCGGGCAGGAACTCCAGCAAACGATGAGCGAGACGCCCTTCCGCCAAAGCCTGGGCGCGTTGCGGCGATTGCGCCCCTTCGCCGGCTTCCTGTTCCGCGCCTTCCAGCGCGCTCGAAGGCCGCAGGGGCGGCGCGGCGGCGTGTTCCGAGGCCGCTGGCGCGAAGAGCCAGCCGGGCGGCGCTTCGACGGCCTTTGCAGACGCCTGCGGCTCGGAAACAAGAGGCGC
The DNA here is from genome assembly GCA_021780435.1 of Pseudomonadota bacterium. Lineage (GTDB taxonomy): Bacteria > Pseudomonadota > Alphaproteobacteria > Rhizobiales > Beijerinckiaceae > Rhodoblastus. The sequence goes on along the minus strand of JAJXYV010000243.1, from coordinate 300 downwards.
CTCGGTCTCAGGCTCCTGCGGCCCGAAACGATGAACCCTGGCCTGCGCGTCCCAAGGCGCGGGCGCCTCGACGGCGCCTTCAAGCAACGCAACCTCGATCATCACGCGCCAGCTTTCGGGCGGAATCTCCCGCGCCCCCCGATGGCCGGCGATATAGAGCCGCTCCTCGGCGCGGGTCATGGCGACATAGAGCAGACGCCGATATTCTTCGCCCGCCCGCTCCCGGCGCTCGGCGCGGACGCTGGCCACCGCCGGACAATCGAGATCCTTGTTCGGCGACCAGGCCGCAAGATCGCCTCC
>JAJXYV010000209.1 GCA_021780435.1 Pseudomonadota bacterium | reverse complement strand
CCGCCATTCAGCCTTGCCTTCCCTGAGGGGGCTGACCCGTCTTTTCCTTCCTCCAGACATAGGCGCCGGCGACCGCGATGAGGGTTGCAGCGAGGGCGAACCAGGTCAGGGCGTAGGATAGGTGATTGTTAGGGATGTTCATCACCGTGGCGCCGCCTTTCGGCCAGCCGCCAGGATTGGGCGTCGCGTCGGCGTCGACGCTGAAGGGAGCGGCCTCCTTGAGGCCCCAATGCGTGGCGAGCGCCGCCGGGTCGCGGGTGAACCAGAGCTTCTTGGCCGGTTCGTCGGGCGGGGTGAAGAGATTTCGGTCTTCCGGTCGTCGCATCAGGCCGACGATTTCAACTTCGCCGGCTGTCTGGCCTGCTGGACGTGACGCCGGATCCTTCAATTCCGCCGGGACGAAGCCGCGATTGACAAAAACGACGCCGCCTCCGTCGATCGCCAGCGGCGTGACGACCTCATAGCCCGGACTTCCCCCCGCCGCGCCGTCGGCGCTGGCGCGGAAGATATAGGCTTCCTTCGCATGGTCGAAGACGCCGCGCAGGGCTACATGCCGATAGTCGTAATCCTCGGGCTTGAGGCCGGGCCACGCGACGCGCGGCGGCAGGGGTGCGGGCGGTGCGTCGCGGCGGGCGGCGATCTGCGCCAGCAGGTTCTCTTTCCAGGCGAGGCGGCGGACCTGCCAGACGCCCAAGCTCGAGAGCAGCGCCGCGCCGATCAGGACAGACAGGAACAGGCCGAAATGGCGCCGGATCAAACCCATGCCTATTCCTATTCCTTCAGCCGGCCTTCCGCGGCCTTGTGATGGAATTGGGCGGCGACCATGAAGCTTTTGAATGGGCGCAGCATGCCAAGGCAGACGATGAGCGTGAGCGGGAAGAATATCACCAGATGGACCCAAAACGGCGGTTCATAGGTGACTTCGACCCAGAGCGCGAGGCCGACGATCACAAAGCCGGCCAGCAGCATCACGAAAACGGCGGGGCCGTCGCCTGAATCGGCGAAGGAATAATCAAGGCCGCAGGAATTGCAGCGCGGCGCAAGTTCAAGAAAGCCGGCGAATAACTTGCCCTGGCCGCAGCGCGGGCATTTACTGGCGAGCGCGGCGCGGAGGGGAAACGGCTTCGACGACTGGGGCAATGAATTCGCTTTCAGGGAATTTCCCTCGCCCCTTCGATGTTCCGAGGGGCGAGGGCAGGATATTTCCGGCGTTTCAGCCCATGCTCGCCTCGACCGTCGCGCCCCAGCTTCCCCAGACATAGATGCAGGAGAACAGGAACAGCCAGACCACGTCGACGAAATGCCAGTACCAAGCGGCGAATTCGAAGCCGAGATGCTGCTTGGGCGTGAATTGTCCGGCGTTGGCGCGGATCAGGCAAACGATCAGGAAGATCGTGCCGACGATCACATGGAAGCCGTGGAAGCCGGTCGCCATGAAGAAGGTCGCGCCATAGATGGAGTTTTTGAAGCCGAAAGGCGCGTGGATATATTCATAGGCCTGGATTGTGGTGAACAGCATGCCGAGCAGGATGGTCAGCGCCAGACCTTTCTTGAGGCCCTCGCGGTCGTTTTCGAGCAGCGCATGATGCGCCCAGGTCACCGTCGTGCCGGAGGTCAGCAGGATCATGGTGTTGATGATCGGAAGGTGCCAGGGATCGATGACCTCGATGCCTTTTGGCGGCCAGTGGCCTCCGGTAAAGGCGACGCGGGCATATTGGATGGCCTCGCCCGGGAAAAGGCTGGCGTCGAAAAAGGCCCAGAACCAGGCGACGAAGAACATCACCTCGGAAGCGATGAACAAGGTCATGCCGTAACGGTGGCTCAACTGAACGACGGGGGTGTGATCGCCCCCTTCGGCCTCCTTGACCACGTCAGTCCACCAGAAGGCGATGATCGAAACGAGCCCGATCATGCCGGCGCCGAACATCATGCCGCCAAGCTTGAGGCCGCCGAGTTCGAGGTGCTTCATCCAGAAAATGAGGCCGACCGCGGTGGTAAAGGCGAAGATCGAGGCGAGCAGCGGCCAGGGGCTGGGCGCCACGAGATGATAGTCGTGATGGGGCTTGGCGTGACCGTTGGCCATTTCATTTCCTCCGCGGACCCCATTGGGGGCTTGTTCTTGGTTCAGCTCTTTCCAGGCGAGGCAGGCGATTCAGCCGCGCCGGTTTTCGGGGCGTTCTTCTCGGCGCCGCCGGGCGGCGCAAAGAAAGTGTATGACAAGGTGATCGCGTCGACGGCGTTCATCGTCTCGTCTTCGGTCAGTTTGGGATCGAGGAAGAACACGACCGCCCATTCGGCCTTTTCATGCGGCCCGAGCTTTTCGGCGCTGAAGCAGAAGCATTGCAGCTTGTCGAACCAGGCGCCGGCCTGGTCCGGTTGGACATTGAAGCGCGCGACGCCCTCCGTCGGGCGATCGGACAGATTCGTCGCGCGGAAATAGACCGTGGTCGGCTCGCCCGGCCGAACCGTGACTTCCGGCGTCTCCGGCTCGAAGCGCCAGGGCAGCCCCGGGGCGACATTGGCGTCGAAGCGCACCGAGAGCTCGCGCTGGCCGCGCGCTTTTGGCGCATGAGAGGCCGTCTGGGTCGTGCCGCCATAGCCCGTCGCTGAACAGAACAGGCGATAGAGCGGCACGGCGGCGAAAGACGCGCCGAGCATCAGGCCGCCGAGCAGGCCGATGGCCAAGGCCGTCGTCCGCTGGCCACCCGACGATCTTTTCCGGCTCGGCGCGCGGTCCATGGCTCAATCCGGGCGCAGGAAGACGTTCGGACCGAGCCGGACGATGGTGATGGCGTAGAAGATCGCGACCAGCGCCGCTACCGCCAGCGCTATGGCGATGTTGCGCTGGCGGCGGCGCTTTTCCTGTTCGGGGGTGAGCGATTTGTAAAGGATTTGGGTCGGCATGGATCAGGCTCCCGTCCAGATCGCCGTCAGCCGTTCGGCGACCAGGACTGCGAATAGCGTGAAGAGATAGAAGATCGAAAAGGCGAAATTTCGCATGGCGGTTTTCCGCGCGACATTGCCGTCCCGTTTGCGGAAGACCGCCACGGCGCCGACGATCATGCCGAGGCCGCCGAGCGTCGCCGCGCCGCCATAGACCGGCCCGGCGAAGCCGAGGGCGTATGGAAGGACGCCGATCGGAGCGAGCAGGAGAGAATAGAGCAGGATCTGGCGGCGGGTCGCGTCGGCGCCCCAGACATTGGGCGCCATCGGCACGCCGGCGCGCCCGTAATCTCCCGTCTTGACGAGGGCAAGAGACCAGAAATGCGGCGGCGTCCAGACGAAGATCAGCAGGAAGAGCAGGAGGCTCGCCACGCTCAGGGAGCCCGCGCCCGCCGCGAAGCCGACCATCGGCGGCAAAGCGCCCGCGGCGCCGCCGATCACGATATTATGCGGCGTCGCGCGCTTCAGCCACATCGTATAGACGACGACATAATAGAAGATGGTGAAAGCGAGCAGGCCGGCGGCAAGCCAGTTGGCGGCGAGGCCGAGCGTCAGCACCGCAAATCCCGAAAGCACGAGGCCGAAGGCCAGCGCCTCGTTGCGGGCCATGCGCCCGGCGGGGATCGGGCGGCCGGCGGTGCGGGCCA
>JAJXYV010000151.1 GCA_021780435.1 Pseudomonadota bacterium | reverse complement strand
TCCCGCAAACGACGCTTCGGTCCGCCCGCCGCCCCCGGCGGGCGGATTTTTCGCCTCAGGACGCCTTCTTGCGGCGCAGGCGGATCACCACGTCGACCCGCGCGATCTCCATGCCCTCGGGCGGCTCGGGCAGGCGGCTGAAGTCGATCAGCTCCTTGGGCAAGTCGGTCAGCATGTGCGTCTCGTCGTCGCTGACGAAATGCTGGTGGTCGGCAAGATTGGTGTCGAAATAGGTCTTGGCGCCATCGACCGTGACCTCTTTCAGGAGGCCCGCCAAGGTGAACTGGTTCAGGGTGTTGTAGACGGTCGCGAGAGAGATCGGCGCGCGCGCGGCGAGGGCTTCCTCATAGAGCCGTTCGGCCGTGACATGGCGGTCGCCGCCGCCGAACAGGAGCCATCCGAGCCGCAGGCGCTGCCGCGTCGGTCGCAGGCCGGCCTCGCTCAATTTGTGCCGCAGGTCGTGCAACGGGCAACCGCTGAGATCCGATCCCGAAGGAGTCGGCGCGAAGACCGTGTTGCGGCTTTTGGTCGCGCGTTCCGACGTCCGGCGCGACCGGGAAACGCTTCCCCTCTTCTCCATATGAATTTCCCTCTTTTCCATATGAAGACGCCTCTCCGGCCTCAGCACAACGGCTTGATCGCAACCGGCGGATCAGAAAAAGCGCTCTCCCCCGCATCGGGTCGCGACGACCGAGATATAGACTTTCGCGCTTGGGCCGGCAATATCGACCGCCTTGCGCCTCTCCGGCGAGGGGTCGCAACGACGCAAGAATGCCACGCTGGACGGCAAAAGCGAATGAGTCTTTTGGGGCGGCTTCCGGCCCGGCGAGGGCTATGTTAGAAGGCGCGGTTATCAAACGCGACGCATTTTGAACGCGTCATTGCAACAGGGGCCCCTCGAAGGGCCGAACAGGGGAAATGTCCCAGATGGGCGAGAGACGCTCCAGTTTCGCTTATGAAGACCTTCTGGCATGCGGCCGCGGCGAACTTTTCGGCCCCGGCAACGCCCAATTGCCCCTGCCGCCGATGCTGATGTTCGACCGCATTGTGGAAATCACCGAGGAGGGCGGCGCCCATGGCAAGGGCCATGTCCGCGCCGAATTCGACATCAAGCCCGACCTCTGGTTCTTCGGCTGCCATTTCCAGGGCGATCCCGTCATGCCCGGCTGCCTCGGCCTCGACGCCCTCTGGCAACTCACCGGCTTCTTCCTCGGCTGGCTCGGCCTGCCCGGACGCGGCCGGGCGCTTGGCGTCGGCGAGGTCAAATTCGCCGACCAGGTGTTGCCGACGGTGAAAAAGGTCGTCTATGGCGTCGATTTCCGGCGCGTGATGAGGGGCAAGCTCAAGCTCGGCATCGCCGACGGCTGGCTCGAGGCCGACGGCAAGCGCATCTATGACGTCAAGGACATGCGCGTCGGCCTGTTCCAGCCCGCTGGCGCCTGAGCGCCGCATATTTCTGGTATTGCAGGATTTCTGGCGGAAAATCGGCCTCCCTTTTTCCAAAATCCTGCGCGCCGCCGGCCACAAGGAGAGAAATCATGAGACGCGTCGTCGTCACCGGCATCGGCATTGTCTCCTCGATCGGCAACAACGCCGAAGAGGTCACGGCCTCGCTGCGCGCCGCGCGGTCGGGCATCGTGCGCGCCGACAAATATGCCGAACTCGGCTTCCGCTGCCAGGTCCATGGCGCCCCGACGCTCGATCCCGAGAAGATCGTCGATCGCCGCGCCATGCGCTTTCACGCCATGGGCACGGCCTGGAACCATGTCGCCATGGATCAGGCCATCGCCGATTCCGGCCTCGAGGCGGGCGACGTCTCCAATCCGCGCACCGGGATCATCATGGGCTCCGGCGGCCCCTCGACGCGCACCATCGTCGAATCCGCCGACACGACCCGCACCAAGGGCCCCAAGCGCGTCGGCCCCTTCGCCGTGCCCAAGGCCATGTCCTCGACGGCCTCGGCGACGCTCGCCACCTGGTTCAAGATCAAGGGCGTCAATTATTCGATCTCCTCGGCCTGCTCCACCTCGGCGCATTGCATCGGCAACGCCGCCGAAATGATCCAGTACGGCAAGCAGGACGTCATGTTCGCCGGCGGCTGCGAGGAATTGGACTGGACGCTCTCCGTGCTGTTCGACGCCATGGGCGCGATGTCGTCCTCCTATAACGACACGCCCGCCACCGCCTCGCGCGCCTATGACGTTGATCGCGACGGCTTCGTCATCGCCGGCGGCGCCGGCGTCGTTGTGCTGGAGGAATATGAGCGGGCCAAGGCGCGCGGCGCGAAGATCTATGCCGAACTCGCCGGCTATGGCCTGACCTCCGACGGCCATGACATGGTCGCGCCCTCGGGCGAAGGCGCCGAGCGCTGCATGCGCATGGCGCTCGAGACCTGCAAGGTTCCGATCGATTACATCAATCCGCACGCGACCTCGACGCCGGTCGGCGACCTCAAGGAAATCGAGGCGATCCGCGCGGTCTTCGGCGCGGACAAATGTCCGCCCATCGCGGCGACCAAATCGCTTACCGGCCATTCGCTCGGGGCGGCGGGCGTGCAGGAGGCGATCTATTCGCTGCTCATGCAGCAGAATGATTTCTGCTGCGAAAGCGCCAATATCGTCAATCTCGACCCTGCCTTCGCCGACATGAACATCCTGCGGCAGCGGCTGGACAACCAGAAGCTCGGCGCGGTCCTGTCCAATTCCTTCGGGTTCGGCGGAACCAACGCGACCCTGATCTTCAAGAACGTCGACGCCTGACCGGAGTTTTCGCATGACCGCTTCCGCCAAGGGTCTCATGACCGGCAAGCGCGGCCTCATCATGGGCGTCGCCAACAACCATTCCATCGCCTGGGGCGTCGCCCAGGCGCTCGCCGCCGAAGGCGCCGAACTCGCCTTCACCTTTCAGGGCGAGGCGCTGGGCAAGCGCGTCAAGCCGCTGGCCGAGAGCCTCGGCTCTCATCTCACCCTGCCCTGCGACGTCGAGGACCTTGACAGCCTCGACGGCGTTTTCGCCGAGATCGAGCGGCAATGGGGGACGCTCGATTTCGTCGTCCACGCCATCGGCTTCTCGGACAAGAACGAACTCAAGGGCCGCTATGTCGACGCCACGACCCGCGAGAATTTCTCGCGCACCATGGTGATCTCGGCCTTTTCCTTCACCGAGGTCGCGCAGCGCGCGATGAAGCTGATGCCGAACGGCGGCGCGCTGCTGACGCTGACCTATGGCGGCTCGACCCGCGTCATGCCCAACTACAATGTCATGGGCGTGGCCAAGGCGGCGCTGGAGGCGAGCGTGCGCTATCTTGCCGCGGACCTCGGCGCGCAGAATATCCGGGTCAACGCCATTTCCGCCGGCCCGATCCGGACGCTCGCCGGCGCCGGCATCGCCGACGCCCGCTTCATGTTCAATTTCCAGAAGGCCCATGCGCCCCTGCGCCGCACGGTGACCATCGAGGACGTCGGCGGCTCGGCGCTCTACCTGCTTTCCGACCTCGCGTCCGGCGTGACCGGCGAAATCCATTTCGTGGACGCCGGCTACAACATCATTTCGATGCCGCAACCGGGCAGCCTCAAGGTCGCCGATCTGGACTGACGGCCACCGGGC
>JAJXYV010000261.1 GCA_021780435.1 Pseudomonadota bacterium | reverse complement strand
TCTTTCCCAATCCCGACAATGTCCTGAAGGACGGCCAGTTGGTGCGCGTGCGGCTGGCCAGCGACGCGCCGAAAAGCATGATCGTCGTGCCGCAATCGGCCCTGCTCGCCGACAAGGACGGCGTTTACGTCTTCGTGGTCGAGGACGGCAAGGCCGCCGTGCGCAGGGTCAAGACGGGGCCGGAATCCGGCAATGGAGTCGCCGTTCTCGACGGACTGTCGGGCGGCGAAATGGTCGTGGTCGAAGGCCTGAGCAATATCCGCCCCGGCGCGGCGGTGACCGCGTCTCCCGTGCAGAGCGGGAGCTGACGGCATGATCTCCGCCGTTTTCGTCGACCGGCCGCGTCTCGCCATCGTCATCGCCATCGTCACGACCATCGCCGGCCTGCTGGCGCTGATGTCGATTCCGCTGGCCCAATATCCCGATATCGTGCCGCCGCAGGTGTCGGTCACGACGATGTATCCCGGCGCCAATTCCAAGGTTGTGGACGCGACGGTCGCCCAGCCGATCGAGGCCCAGGTCGTAGGCGTCGACAAGGCGATCTATATGAAGAGCGTCAGCGGCGACGACGGCAGCTACACGCTCACGGTTTCCTTCGAACTTGGGACGAATCCGGACATCAACGCGGTCAATGTCAACAACCGCGTCCAGATCGCCCTGGCGCAGCTGCCGCCCGAGGTCCAGAAACAAGGCATAACGGTCAAGAAGAAGTCCTCGGCCCTGCTCGGCGTGATCGGCGTCTATTCGCCGAAGGGCACGAAGAACCCGCTTTTTCTGTCCAATTTCGTCACCATCAACCTGCTCGACCAGATCAAGAGCACGCCCGGCGTCGGCGACGCCATCTTGTGGGGTCCGCAGGATTACGCCATGCGGGCCTGGGTCCGCACCGACCGGCTGACCGGCCTCGGGCTGACGACGGCCGACATCATCAACGCCATCCAGTCGCAGAATGTGCAGGCGGCGGTGGGCCGCATCGGCGCGCGGCCGGTGAGCAATGACCAGCAGCTTCAGCTCAACATCCAGACCAAGGGGCGCCTGACCTCGGTCGAGGAATTCGAGAACATCATCATCCGCACCGCCGCCGACGGGTCCATCCTGCGGCTCAAGGACGTGGCGCGGGTGGAGCTCGGCGCGGCCAATCTCGACCGCGACACCTTCCTCAACGGCGCGCCCGCCGCGGCTATCGCGATCTACCAGACGCCGGGCGCCAATGCGCTGACGACGCTCGACGCCGTGAAGAAACAGATCGCCGCGCAGGAAAAGAGCTTCCCGGACGACGTCGCCTGGAAGGTAACCTATGACCCGACGAGTTTCGTCACCGACACGATCCACGAGGTGAAGAAGACGCTGGTCGAGGCTTTCGTCCTTGTCGTTCTGGTTGTCTTTCTCTTCCTCGGCAGCGTCCGGGCGACGCTGATCCCGACCCTTGCCGTGCCGGTCAGCCTCATCGGCGCCTTCATCGCGCTGCTGGCGGTCGGCTATTCGGCCAATACGGTGTCGCTGCTCGCGGTCGTTCTGGCCATCGGCATCGTCGTCGACGACGCCATCGTCGTCGTCGAGAATGTCGAGCGCGTGATGGAGGAGGAGCCCGAGCTTTCGGTCGCCGACGCGACGAAAAAGGCCATGGCCGAAATCACCGCGCCCATTATCGCCATCACGCTGGTGCTGATGTCCGTTTTTGTGCCGGTCGCCTTCATCCCCGGCATTTCCGGCGAATTGTTCCGCCAGTTCGCGGTCACCGTTTCGGTGGCCATGTTCCTCTCGGCGATCAACGCCTTGACCCTGTCGCCCGCGCTCTGCGGCGTCTTGCTGACACGCCACCATGGGCCGCGGCGCGGCATTGTCGGCTGGGTGATGCGCTCGATCGACTGGGTGCGCGACCGCTATGGCGCCGTCGTGGCGCGGTTGGTGCGGGTGTCCGTGATTGGACTCGTCATGGTTGGCGCGGCCAGCGCCGGGGTCTGGGCGCTCGCGAAAAAGACGCCGACCGGATTCCTGCCGGAGGACGACCAGGGCGCCTTCTTCGTCGTCGTCCAGCTTCCTGGCGGCGCTTCGCTCAATCGCACCAACGACGTGGTCCGGCAGGCCGAGGCGATCCTCAAGGAAGAGAAGGCGGTGCAGGATTTCACCTCCGTCGTCGGCCTGAACTTCATCGATTCCTATTCGCAGCCCAATTCGGCCTTCATCGTCGTTACGCTGAAGCCCTTCGAGGAGCGCAAGGATCCGTCCGAAACCGCGCAGGCGCTCATCAAGAGCCTGGGCCAGAAATTCGCCGGCGTCGCAGGCGGCACGGTGGTGGCGCTCGCGCCGCCGCCGATCATCGGCCTCGGCACCGGCGGCGGCTTCACTTATGTGGTCAAGGACACCGGCGGCGCAGATCCCAAGGATCTGGCGCAGGTGGTGCGCGGGCTGACGGTCGCCGCCAATCAGGACCCCAGGCTCAACCGGGTGTTCACGACTTTTTCCGCGACCAATCCGTCGATCTATCTCGATATCGACCGCGACAAGGCGCAGATCCTCGGCGTGCCGCTCAGCAGCGTGTTCCAGTCGCTTCAGGCCTCGCTCGGCGGCTATTTCGTCAACAACATGAACATGTTCGGCCGCACCTGGCAGGTTCAGGTCCAGGCGGAGGCCGAGGACCGCAACGGCGTCGACGACATCTATCGGATCAATGTCCGCTCCAACGACGGCAACATGATCCCGCTGCGCAGCCTCGCCGAAGTGAAGCTCGTCGTCGGGCCGCCCGCGCTGATCCGCTACAACAATCGCGGCGCGGCCACGGTGCAGGGCGGGCCGGCGGCGGGCGTTTCGTCGGGCCAGGCCCTCGCCGCGATGGAGTCTGTCGCCGCCAGGACCTTGCCGGCCGGCTATGCGGGCGAGTGGACGGATACGGCCTTTCAGGAGAAGCGCGCCGAGGGCAAGACAGCGATCATTCTCGGCTTCGCCATCCTCTTCGCCTTCCTGTTCCTGGTCGGCCTCTACGAAAGCTGGACCATTCCCATCCCGGTCCTGCTCTCGGTGGCGATCGGCGTGTTCGGCTCCTTCCTCTTCATCCTGCTTGGCGGGCTGACGCTCGATCTTTACGGCCAGATCGGCATGGTCGTGCTGATCGGCCTCGCGGCGAAGAACGGCATTCTGATCGTCGAATTCGCCAAGGAGCAGCGCGAGCGCGGCGTGCCTCTGCTCGAAGCCGCGACGGAGGGCGCCCGCCTGCGTTTCCGCCCGGTGATGATGACCTCGCTCGCCTTCATCCTCGGCCTCTACCCGCTGGTGGTGGCGAAGGGAGCGTCCGAACTGGCGCGGAAAAATGTAGGCACGCCGGTCTTCGGCGGCATGATCCTGGCCTCGGTGGTCGGCATTTTCGCCATTCCGCCGCTCTATGTCGCCTTCCAGGCACTGCGCGAGCGGTTTCGGTCGGGCGCGCGGCCGAAGGTCGGCGCTGAAGGGGAGGGCGCGGCGCCGCACTGAACGCCCTGCGTCTTCATTCGCGCGTCGTCAAACCAAGGCTAAGGAACAGAATGCCGCCATGGTCCCGAATTAGCGCCGGCGGCGAGGGAAGGAGCAGCACATGAGCGATCTGGTTTTCATCGCCTTCGACAATGAGCAGAAGGCCGAGGAGGTGCGCGATCGCATCTTGGCGATGCAGCGCGAATATCTGATCGACATCGGCGACGCGGTGATCGCGGTGCGCGACGAAAAGGGCCGGGTCAAGCTCAACCAGCTCGTCAACACGACGGCGGCGGGCGCGGCCTCCGGCGCGCTCTGGGGCACACTCATCGGCTTTCTCTTCATGATGCCGCTTGCGGGCGCGGCGGTCGGCGCCGCCGGCGGCGCGCTCGGCGGCGCGCTGACCGATATTGGCATCAATGACGAGGACATGAAGCGGCAGGCCAATGAGGCGCTCAAACCCGGCATGGCGGGCTTGTTCCTGCTGATCCGCAAGATGACCACCGACAAGGTGCTCGAGGACCTCAAGGGCGTGGGCGGCACGGTGATCCGGACCTCCTTCGATCACGCCATGGAGGACAAGCTCCGCCAGGCGCTCGACGCCCCGGCGGCGGCGCCCACGGAAACGCCGGCCGCCTGATCCGTCGCACGTGAAAATTTATTTGGCGGGAAACGGGCAAATGTTCGTTTCGCGCCATTTTGCTTTGCGAACGCTGCGTCACTCTGACCTTCGGTCAGTAGGCGGGGCGTCCGGGCGGCATGAGGCGAAGGCATTTTCGGCGGATCGTTTTCGCCGCATCGCTCCCGCTCGCGTCGAGCCTCGCCAGCTCGCCCGCGCGCGCTGGCGCCTGGACGCCGGACCAGGGCCATGGCGAAATCATCGTCACGACTTTTTTCGAACAGGCCGGCGTCGCCTATGACCAGATTGGCCGCTTCACGCCGACGCCATTTTATCGGAGCGCCCAAGCGACCGCCTATGTCGCCTATGGGGTCACGGATTGGCTCGCGGCGATCGTCCTGCCGAGCGTGCAGAGCTCATCGCTCGGCGCGCCGGAAAACCAGCGCTATACCGGGCTCGGCGACAGCGAGATTGCAGTGCAGGCGAGGGTCTGGCGCGACGATTCGACGGTGATTTCAGTGCTGGCCGGCGTGCGCGCGCCAACGAGCGGAGGGGCGACCAACAGCTGGCTACAGGGACCGAACCAGCCCGAATATGATTTCCGGCTTCTGCTGGGGCATAATGTCAGCCTCCGGGATTTTTCCGGTTTTCTCGATTTCGCCGCGGGCTACCGGCTAGTCGGGGGAAGCACGCCGAACGAAGGCCATTTCGACGCGACTTTCGGACTTTATGCGACGCCGGAGCTGCTTGTGCTGGCGCAGAGTTTCAATACGATCTCGGCGGCGTCCAGCAATCCGCAGACGCCGCAATGGGCGCAGGCCAAGGCGCAACTCAGCCTCGTCTATCAGTTCAGCGCCGGATGGCGGGCGCAGGCGGGCGGCTATGTCACACTGGCCGGGCTGAACGCCTATCGCGAGAATGGCCTGCTGCTTGGCCTGTGGCGGAAATTCTGAAGGCGGGAAACATGAATGGTTTCGACGAATTATTCATCCGGGCAAAGGCGGCCCGGGCGCGGGCCTATGCGCCCTATTCGCGCTTTCCGGTCGGCGCCGCCCTGCGTGCGGAAAGCGGCGCGGTCTTTGCCGGCTGCAATGTGGAGAATGCGGCTTATCCGCTCGGCGTCTGCGCCGAGACCTCGGCCATCTCGGCCATGATCGCGGCGGGCGAGCGGCGGATCGCGGAAATTCTGGTGCTCGGCCCTGGCGCCGAGCGGATCGCGCCCTGCGGCGCCTGCCGCCAGCGCATCGCCGAATTCGCCGGTCCCGGGGCGCGGGTGCATATGGCCGACGACAGCGGACAGGTCGAGACCTTGCGTCTGTCCGAGCTTCTGCCGCGCGTCTTCACGCTCGGTGGGGGCTGACTCGACGAAATCCGGTCACTGCGCGATCCAAGGCTTCAGCCAGGTTTCGGTCAGGACCTTTGGCCCAGCATGGAGAAAGGCGCGAACATCCGTGCTCTGCCCTGGCGGGACCTCGATGTCGATCATGGCGCGGAAGCCGTCGATATGCGGGTTGACCATCAGGAAGGTGCGCGTGACCTTGCCGACCGAAGCGCTGGCGGAGATATCCACCATATTCGGATCCTTCAGGTAATAGGCGAGGTCGCCGCCGGCGAAATCGACGATGAAGCGGCGCGAGCCGACATCGACCGCCTCGTTGGAGCCGAGCGCCTTGGGGCTGGTCGACCAGGTATTGACCACGCGGCCGTTGGGCGAGAGGTCGGCGGCGTCAAGCAGGGCGCGGATGCGATAGGAATAGGAAAAGGGCTTGCCCGATTCCGGTGGCGTCTTCGGGGTCCAGTACGTCACGATATTGTCGGCGGTCTCGTCCTTGGTCGCAAGTTCGAGCAGTTCGATCCGGCCTTCGCCCCATTCGCCATGGGGTTCGACGAAATAGGTCGGGCGGATCTCATAGGCCAGTTCGAGATCCTGGTAATGGTCGAAATTGCGGTCGCGCTGCACCAGGCCGAAGCCGCGGATATTGTCGCCCGCGAATGTCGTCATGACCTTGACATGCGGCGCGCGCAACGGCCGCCAGATCCATTCGCCGCTCGCGGAATGCATCAGCAGCCCGTCCGAATCGTGCAGCTCGTAGCGCCATTCGTCCTCGCAATGCTCGCATTGCCGCCCCTCGCCGAGGAAGAACATCGACGTAAGCGGAGCGAAGCCGAATTTCACATTGTCGCGGCGCGGGAAAATCGTCGCGGAAACCTCCATGACGCTCTCGACGCCGGGATAGAGATCGAAGCGGTAGGCGCCGGTGACCGAGGCGCTGTCGAGCAGCGCGAAGATCGTCGCCTTGTCGGGCAGTTGCGTCGAGGTCTCGATCCAGAATTCACGAAAATAGGGGAATTCCTCGTCGTCGCCGCCAGTATTGACGGCGAGGCCACGCGCCGAGAGACCATAGTTCTGGCCGCGGCCGAGGAAGCGGAAATAGGTGGCGCCCAGGAAGGAGACGAGTTCGTCCTGGCCATGGGGCGAATTCAGCGGGTAATGCAGGCGGAAGCCGGCGAAGCCGACATTGACCGGCAGGGTCTTGTCGAATTTTGCGCGGCCATAGTCGAAGAGCGACGACGAATAGGGTATCGGCGCGGCGATGCCGTCGCGGATCGTGTTCACCACCACCGGGCGCTTGTAAATGAAGCCGGGATGGAACAATTGCAGGCGGAAGGGCCCGGCCGTAATCGGCGATTTGTCGGATTTGAAGCGGATGTCGCGGTAGGCGTCGAAATCCAGCTTGGTCAGGGCTTCGGGGAGTTTCGGCAGGGCGCCGTCATAGGGCGCGGCGGCAAGGTCGCGCGCGCGCTTCACCACATCGTCGAAGCCGAATTTCGCCGCCGGCGGGGGAGCGCCGGCGGGCGCTGAGGCGGTCTGCGCCGAGGCGCCCGACAGGGCGCGCGGCGCGAGCGCGGCGGCGCCGGAAACGGCGAGGGCGTTGAGCAGGAAGCGGCGGTCGATTTGAGACATAGGTCGAATCACTTGCGGTGGCGCGGACGCGGCGCGGCTGGCTCAAGCAGTTATCCACGATTTGCGGCTCGCGCAAGGCGTCATGCGGGCGCAGTTGGCGCGGAATTCGAGCACCGGCGCCACGGGGACGGAAAAATTCGAAGATTGCGAAATTTTTACTTGCGTTCGAGGCGCGAATTCCTATGTTCGGCCTTGCCCAAATCGCACGTGCCTGTGGTCGTGTGTCGGTTGGCGGAAATCCGGACAAGAGGCCGGAGAAACGCCTGAGAAACAAACCGGCAGCCGGAGGCGAACCGGCGAACCCCGTCTGAACGGGGGATCGCGACTTAAAGCAACGACGGACCGGGCTTTTTCGTCTCTGTCGGCCCTCCAAAGGCCGGCTTACCGAAGAGGCTAGTCTTTCTTGCCGGGCGTGCGGAACGGGTTCTCCCATTCCAATCGAAGGCCGCAGAATTAACTTGGATGGCTTGACGCCTTCCGGGTTTTTCGCGTCCACGGCGCAGCACCCGACCGCCAGGCGGCGTTTTATCGTCGCATGAACGGTCCTGGACGGCGTTGTCATCTGCTGCTCGCGTCTCCATCGCGCGAGAGCGGACGACTGTCGTTCGTCCTTCCGAAGCTCTGTTTGTCCTGGCGGGAAACCGCCCTTCGAAGGGATGCCGCGATGACCGATCGTATCCTTGAATTCCTCCGCGACCGCCGCGAAAAGGGGCTGGACTCCGGCCCGTGCCTGGTCGTCGATCTCAACGTCGTGCGCGACAATTACGACGCCTTCGCCAAGGCGTTGCCGGACACCCGCGTCTTTTACGCCGTCAAGGCCAATCCCGCGCCGGAAGTCCTGTCGTTGCTGGCTTCGCTCGGCTCCTGTTTCGATTGCGCCTCGGTTGTCGAGATCGAACAGGCGCTCGCGGCAGGCGCGGCCCCCGACCGCATCTCCTTCGGCAATACGATCAAGAAGGAGCGCGATATTTTCCGCGCCTTCGAATTGGGCGTCCGCCTCTACGCTGTCGACTGCGAGGCCGAGGTCGAAAAGGTCGCGCGCGCCGCGCCGGGCTCGAAAATATTCTGCCGCATGCTCTGCGAGGGCAATGGCGCCGAATGGCCGCTGTCGCGCAAATTCGGCTGCGCGCCGGACATGGCGCCGCGAGTCCTGGAACATGCGCATCGCCTCGGGCTGGAAGCCTATGGCCTGTCCTTCCATGTCGGGTCGCAGCAGCGCAATCCGCGCATGTGGAACGGCGCGCTGAAAAGCGTGGCCGGCGTCTTCCGCGAACTGGCCGAGCGGGGAATCAATCTCCAGATGGTCAATCTCGGCGGCGGCTTCCCGACGCGCTATCTCAAGCGCGTGTCGAGCGTGCGCACCTATGGCGACGCCATCTTCGGGGCGCTGCGACGACATTTCGGCAACCAGATCCCGGAGACGATCATCGAGCCGGGACGCGGCATGGTCGGCGACGCCGGCATGATCGAGGCGGAAGTCGTGCTGATTTCGAAGAAGTCGGACGACGACAAGGTCAAGTGGGTCTATCTCGACATCGGCAAGTTCAACGGGCTCGCCGAAACCATGGACGAGATGATCCGCTATCCGATCCGCACCGATTTCGATGCGGACGCGCGCGAGCCTTGCGTCCTCGCCGGCCCGACCTGCGATTCGGTGGATGTGCTCTATGAAAAGGAGCCCTATCTGCTGCCGGTCAGTCTCGAAATCGGCGCGAAAGTGCTGATCGAGGGAACGGGCGCCTATACGACGACCTATTCCGCCGTCGGCTTCAACGGTTTCCCGCCTCTGCAATCGTTCGTGATCTGAGTCCGGTTCCCCGTTTTCCAGCAGCCTTCGCCGCCCTCGTTTCCTGGGCGGCGGCCTCCTCACTCCGCGCCGGCCTTGTTCCGGCCGCGGCTTTTCGCGACCCGAGGGAGGTCCGCATGAACCAGATCGCTTCCGTCCCGGCCATCGCCGACCAGATTGTCATCCGCGCTGAATCCGCGCTTGATTTCCTTGCGCGTGAAGCCCTGCTCGATCGCGCTTTCGGTCTCGATCGCTGGCGCAAGACCTGCGAGCGCCTGCGCGAAGGCCGCCTTCCGGCGCCGGGCCTCGCCTTTTCGGCGATCCGCGGCGGCGTTCTCGTCGGCACGCTGCGTTTCTGGTCGATCAAGGCCGGAGACGCGCACGACGCCTTGCTGCTCGGCCCGATCGCGGTGAGCGCGTCCCTGCGCTCGCAGGGCCTTGGCGGCGCGATGATCCGGCTCGGCCTCGAGCACGCCCGCGCGCTCGGCCACAAGGCCGTGATCCTCGTCGGCGACGCGCCTTATTACGAGCGCTTCGGCTTTTCGCGTGTCGGCGCGGAACACCTCGACCTGCCGGGCCCGGTGGAGCTGGCGCGTTTCCTGGCGCTGGAGTTGGCGCCGGGCGCGCTCGCCGGCGCGCAAGGCATGGTGCGCGCGACCGGCGCCTTCAGCGAGTCCGAAGGCGACCGACGCCTCGCGGCGTAATCTTCTTCAAACCGTCACATCCCTTGTAAAATGTGGCCTTGCGCCAGCGCGGCCGCTTGACCTTGTCCGGCGTCTCGGCCAGTAAACCGCGCAAAGCCCGCCCGCCCGCCCATCAGAGAAGGATGACACGATGACTGACTGGCCCGTTCATGGCCGCATTTCCGGCCCGATCGTGATGATTGGCTTCGGCTCCATCGGCAAGGGCGCGCTGCCTCTGATCGAGCGGCATTTCGAATTCGACAAGAAGCGCCTCGTCGTCATCGACCCCTGTGACGTCGATCGCGAGATCGCGGAAATCCGCGGCTATGAATTCATCAAGGCGGCGGTCACCAAGGACAATTACCGCGAGCTTCTCGTTCCGCTGCTGACCCGCGGCGGCGGCCAGGGCTTCTGCGTCAATCTCTCCGTCGACACCTCGTCGCTGGCGATCATGGAGCTGTGTCGCGAGATCGGTTCGCTTTACATCGATACCGTGATCGAGCCCTGGGCCGGCTTCTATTTCGACAAGCACCTCGGCCCGGAAGCGCGTTCGAACTACGCCCTGCGTGAAACGGTGCTGGAAGCGCGCCGCAAGAACCCCGGCGGCGTGACCGCCATTTCCACCTGCGGCGCCAATCCCGGCATGGTGTCCTGGTTCGTGAAACAGGCGCTGGTCAATCTCGCCGCCGATACGGGCGACACGGCGCCTGAGCCCAAGACCCGCGAGGAATGGGCGGCGCTCAGCCACCGGCTCGGCGTCAAGGGCATCCATATCGCCGAGCGCGACACCCAGCGCGCCAAGAATCCCAAGCCGCGCGGCGTATTCGTCAACACCTGGTCGGTCGAAGGCTTCGTCTCGGAAGGCATGCAGCCGGCCGAACTCGGCTGGGGCACGCATGAGACCTGGATGCCCGAAAACGGCCGCACCCACAAATTCGGCTGCGGCGCCGCGATCTACCTGTTGCAGCCGGGCGCCAACACCCGCGTGCGCAGCTGGACCCCGACGCCCGGCCCACAATACGGCTTCCTGGTCACCCACAACGAGTCGATCTCGATCGCGGATTATTACACCGCGCGCAACGACAAGGGCGAAGTGATCTATCGCCCGACCTGCCATTACGCCTATCACCCGGCCGACGACGCCGTGCTGTCGCTGCATGAAATGTTCGGCGCCGGCGGCAAGGTGCAGGAAAAGAACCACATTCTCGACGAGCACGAGATCGTGGACGGCATCGACGAGCTGGGCGTGCTGCTCTTCGGCCACGCCAAGGGCGCCTATTGGTATGGCTCGCAGCTCTCGGTCGAGGAAACCCGCGCCCTCTGCCCCTATCAGAACGCCACGGGCCTGCAGGTCTCGTCGGCGGTCCTGGCCGGCATGGTCTATGCGCTGGAAAATCCGAACGAAGGCATCCTCGAAGCCGACGAGCTCGACTACAAGCGCTGCCTCGAAATCCAGCGCCCCTATCTCGGACCGGTGATCGGCGCCTATACCGACTGGACCCCGCTCGCCGGCCGCCCCGGCTTCTTCCCCGAGGACATCGACGAAAGCGACCCTTGGCAGTTCCGCAACATTCTGGTGCGGTGAGCAGGAGGCCATCCTTCGCCGCTCTGTTTTGCAGCGAAGGAATCGGACGGCTTGTGCTCGGGACGGCCGCCTGTTCAGCGCGCCAAATTCACTTTCGTCCGCGCCGGGCGTCTCGTGCGCCCGCCGCCTCGCTTTCGCCCTTTTGCCGCGCTTGGTGGTAAAAGGCGCGAAAAGGAGAGTGAATCGTGGCGGCAAGATTTTTGGCGGCTTTCCTGATTGTGGCGGGGCTGACGGCGCCCGCGGCCGCCCATCCCCATGTCTGGGTGACCGCCAAGGCGCAGATCCTGTTCGGGCCTGATGGCAAGATCGTCGGCTTCCGGCACGTCTGGACCTTCGACGAAATGTATTCCGCCTTCGCCACGCAGGGGCTGGGCAAGGATGGCAAGCCGCCGACCAAGGAAGAACTGGCGCCGCTGGCCAAGACCAATGTCGAATCCCTCGCCGAATTCCAGTATTTCACGGTCGCCAAGACCGGTCCGCATTATTATGAATTCGGCGCGCCAAAGGATTACGAGCTCACGGCCGACGACAAGAAGATCGTCACCCTGAGCTTCACCTTGCCGCTCAAGGAGGCGGTCTCGGCCACTAAGCCCTTCACCTTCATGGTCTATGACCCGACCTATTTCGTCGATTTCGAACTGCAAAAGGGCGAGGCGGTCGCCTTGAAGGACGCGCCGCCCGGTTGCTCGGTCAATACGCTGCGCCCCGACCCGCTCGGGCAGGAGGACACGAAAAAGCTCAACGAGAGCTTTTTCACCGGCCTGCCGATCGGGTCCGATTTCGGGGTCAAAATGGCGACCCGATCGATCGTGGCCTGCCCATGAGAAGGCTGGGCTGTTCGCTCGCGGTCCTGGCCTTGTCCGTCGCGCCGGCCGCCGCCCAATTCGCGCGCAAAAATCCCTTTTCCGTCGGCGTCAACGAAGGCTCGGTCGGCGAGGTCGGGCGCGTGGGCCTGTGGCTTTTGCAAGAGCAGGCGCGCTTCTATCACGCTTTGAACCGGGCGGTCGACGCCGCGCAGACCAATCCCTGGGCGGCCATTTCCCTGGCCTCGGTGGCCTTCGCTTACGGTATCTTTCACGCCGCCGGCCCCGGTCACGGCAAGGCGGTGATCGCGAGCTACATGCTCGCCAATGAGAAGGCGCTTCGGCGCGGGGTCGTCATCGCCTCGCTCGCCGCCTTGCTGCAGGCCATGGTCGCCATCGCCATCGTCGGAATCGCTTCGCTGGCGCTTGAGGCCACGGCGCAGAAGATGACCGCAGCGACGCAAGCCGTCGAGGTCGGGTCCTATTTCGCCATCACTGCCTTCGGGCTCTGGCTCCTCGCACGCAAGGGCGTCGGCCTCGTCGCCGCCTTGCGCGCGCCGCCGATCCCGATCGCCGGGCGCTTCCGTTGCGATGACGCCGCGCAGCCCTTGTCGCACGGACCCGATTGCGCCCATTGCGTCGCGCCCGATCCTAGCCGGCTTGGCGAAGGCTTTTCCTGGCGCCAGGGCGTGGCGACCGTGGTCGCCGCCGGTTCTCGGCCTTGTTCAGGCGCCATTCTGGTGCTGGTTTTCGCCGCGGCGCAGCAAGTGTTCCTGATCGGCGTCTGGGCGGTTTTCGCCATGGCCGTCGGCACGGCCATGACCACGGCGGCTCTGGCGGCGAGCGCCGTGCTCGCCAAGGGCGCGGCGACGAAATTGCTCGGCGCGAGCCCGCGTCGCGCCGAGATCTTCGGCCGCGTTCTGGAGGTCGCCGCAGCCTGTGTCATACTGGGTCTCGGGGCTTCGCTCCTCGCCGGCTGGGTCGTCGCAGGCGGGGTCTGATCAATGCGGGCGGCGGGCAAGGGCTTAAAATAATCTTCTGGTTTTGGCTGGATTGCGTCGGAACGAAGGGAGGCCGCCTTGCTCGATATCGCCCATTCAATCGCTGACAAGCGCGCCAGCGACGTCATGACCTCGCCCGTCGTCACCGTCGGGCCGGACGAGACCGCCCGCGCCGCCGCCGAGGCCATGCTGCGCCTCCATATCAGCGGTCTGCCAGTGGTCGATGTCGGAGGAAAGCCGCTGGGTGTCGTCAGCGAGAGCGATTTCCGCTTCTCCGACGCCTCGGCCCGCGACAGGCAGCGTCAGGCCTGGGTCGCCATTCTCGCCGGCGGGCAGGACATCGCCGAGGAATATCTCGAAGCGCTGGAGCGCGAAGGCGAGACCGTGCGCCAGATCATGTCAAGTCCCGCGCTCAGCGTTGATCAGGACGCCTCGGTCGCCGAAGTCGCCGATCTGATGAACGAGCACAGGGTCAAGCGCATCCTGGTCACCCGTCTGGGCGCCGTCGTCGGGGTCATCACCCGCGCCGATCTGCTGCGCTTTTTCGCGCCGGAGCACAAGCGGGCCATGCCGGTGACCGCGGAAGCCTTCGAGATTTTACGCGAAGACATCCGAACCGCCCTGGCGAGGCTGCGGCCGGCCGCGCCGCCGCCGCCGGAATCGCCGCCAACGCCGGCGCCCGAAGGCGCCGTCACCGCCGCGAGCCTCAAGGAAATGGTCAACGCCTTCGAGCGCAGCAAGTCGAAGCTGCATGAGGACGCGCAGCGGCATACGCAGGAAAAGCGTGACGAACAGGTGCGCTCGATGCTGGCGGCGCGTTATACGGACGCCGAATTCGCCCATCTCATGGCGCAGGCGCGCGAGGCGGCGCGGCGCGGGGAAACCGGGCTCACGGCCCTGGTCTTTCCGGCGGCGCTCTGCGCTGACGGCGGCCGCGCCATCAATCTGCCCGATCCCGACTGGCCGGCGAGCCTGCGCGGCAAGGCGGCGGATTTTTTCCTGCGCTGGGACAAGGAGCTTCGCCCTCTCGGCTTCGCTCTGTCGGCCCGAATCGCCAATTTCCCCGACGGCTTCCCCGGCGACGCCGAACTGACTTTGCTCTGGGGGCGATGATCCCGCCGCACCGCGATCCGCCTCGTCCGATAATAGGTCTTGCGCTCGCCCGCGCGCTCGATTGAATGGCCGCAGCGGCCGATTCCATCGGGGGAAACCGGAACGCGCAAGGAGGACGCCCGTATGAACGTCAGCGAGGCCGCCGCGCCGCCAAAGCCGATCAACATGAGCGATGCGGCCGGGCCTCCGAAAAAGAAGGCGTGGTGGCGCCAGCTTTACGTTCAGGTTCTTCTCGCCATTGTGCTTGGCGTCGTGGTCGGCGTGGCCTTTCCCGATTTCGCCACCGCCCCGGGCGTCAAGGCGCTCGGCGACGGCTTCATCAAGCTGATCAAGATGGTGATCGCGCCGGTCATCTTCTGCACGGTCTCGACGGGCATCGCCCATATCCAGGACGCCAGGAAGGTCGGTCGGGTCGGCG
>JAJXYV010000247.1 GCA_021780435.1 Pseudomonadota bacterium | reverse complement strand
CTCAAGTCGCCGATGGTCGGCACGGTCTATCTGCGCCCGAGCCCGGATTCGAAGCCCTTCATCGAGATCGGCACGCATGTGGCGGCGGGCCAGAAGGTGCTGCTGGTCGAGGCGATGAAGACCTTCAACGACATCGTCGCCCACAAGGGCGGCACGATCACGGCGATCCTGGTCGAGGACGCCCAGCCGGTCGAATATGGCCAGCCGCTGCTGGTTATTTCCTGACGGCCGGCGTAGTCGGCTAGGAGCGAAGGCGACGCCGAGCTTACGCGAGGGGTTCGCCGCCCGAGCGAAGCGACAGCGGCGAAAAAAAGAGAACAAAATGTTCGAAAAGATTCTGATCGCCAATCGCGGCGAAATCGCCCTTCGCATCCTTCGCGCGGCGAAGGAGCTGGGCATTGCGACGGTCGCGGTCCATTCGACCGCCGACGCCGAAGCCATGCATGTCAAGCTGGCCGACGAATCGGTCTGCATCGGCCCGCCGCCGGCCCGCGATTCCTATCTCAACATCCCGGCGCTGCTCGCCGCCTGCGAGATCACCGGCGCCGACGCCGTCCATCCGGGCTACGGCTTCCTCTCGGAAAACGCCAAATTCGCCGAAATCCTCGTCGATCACGGCATCGCCTTCATCGGCCCCAAGCCCGAGCATATCCGCATCATGGGCGACAAGATCGAGGCCAAGCGCACCGCGCGGGCGCTGGGCATCCCCTGCGTGCCTGGCTCGGAAGGCGGCGTGACCGACGACGACGAGGCCATGCGCGTCGCGCTGGACATCGGCTTCCCGGTTCTGGTCAAGGCCGCCGCCGGCGGCGGCGGGCGCGGCATGAAGGTCGCCCGCACCGCCGACGACCTTCTGGAGGCGTTGGCCGTCGCCAAGGCCGAAGCCAAGGCGGCTTTTGGCGACGATGCGGTCTATCTCGAAAAATATCTGGAAAAGCCGCGCCATATCGAAATCCAGATCCTCGGCGACGGGCAGGGCAACGCCGTCCATGTCGGCGAGCGCGACTGCTCGCTCCAGCGCCGCCACCAGAAGGTGCTGGAAGAAACGCCCTCGCCCGCGCTGAACCAGGACGAGCGCAACCGCATCGGCGAGATCTGCGCCGATGCCATGCGCAAGTTGAAATATTCCGGCGCCGGCACCATCGAATTCCTTTACGAGAACGGCGAGTTCTATTTCATCGAGATGAACACCCGCATCCAGGTCGAGCATCCGATCACCGAAATGATCTCGGGCCTCGACCTTCTCGTCGAGCAGATCAAGATCGCGAATGGCGCGCCGCTCGGCTTCGTCCAGGCCGATCTCGAATTGCGCGGCCATGCCATCGAATGCCGGGTCAACGCCGAAAATCCGGTCACTTTCCGACCCTCGCCCGGCAAGATCCTCTATTTCCACCAGCCGGGCGGCGTCGGCGTGCGCGTCGATTCCGCCGCCTATCAGGGCTATACGATCCCGCCCTATTACGATTCGCTGGTCGGCAAGCTGATCGTCCAGGGCCGCACCCGAATCGAGGCCCTGATGCGCCTGCGCCGGGCGCTCGACGAATTCATCGTCGACGGCATCGACACGACCCTGCCGCTGTTCCGCACCCTGGTGCGCAACGCGGACATCCAGGATGGCGCCTATGACATCCACTGGCTGGAGAAATTCCTCGCCGATGGCGGCATGGACGGCGCGGACGACTGAGCGGGATTTCCGAAAAGTGGCCGCCGGTTTTCGGACGAAAATCCCGCCGAACGAAGGAAGCCGCCGATGAAGGCGGGGCTGAAGCGCGTCGCGGTCCTCCTCGCCCTTCTGGCGCTGGCCGCAGCCGGCGTCCAGCTTTACCGCTCCGCGACGGCGCCGGTTCCCGCCCTGGTCGCCGGCCTGCCCGACGACGGTTTGCGCGGCGCGCCCTGTCCCGCGCGCTCGATTCTCGAGCAGAACGCCCGCCTCAAGCGGGGCGCGCCCCCACCGGCCGCATTCGGCGAAAAGCTGCGCCGGCTCTTTCCCCTCGGCTCGGACGCCGGCCCGCTCGAGGCCCGGCTGAAGACAGAAGGCTTCGACTTCTTCTCGCCCTGCCCGAATGACGAAAGCGTCTCCGGCGCGCGCTGGCTGAGCCGCAGCTGGGGCCAGCCCGACGCCTATGTCTATTGGCGCGCCGACGAGGCCGACAAGCTGAACTTCCTCGATGGCCACGTGGTCAAGGCGAACTGACCCTTTCAGGCGTCACGCCGCCGTCTCCAGGCCAAGCTCGGGAAAGGCGATGATCCGGCGTTGCTCGAAATCGGTGCGCGCCACGATCAGTTCGGTCTGCTCCAGCTGCCCCAGCATGCGCCTTGCGCGGCTGGGCGAGGCGCTGCCGAAAAACCGGGCGATGTCCTCGTCGCCGGGGCACGGCTGGCCGGCGACCGCCGCGCGGCTCAGATAGAGGAACACGCTCTGCATGTCGCCCGCGAGCCGGGCCGCCAGATCGATCGCCCGATCCCAGGCCGCCTCGTCGGCGCCTTCCGGAAAGGCCTTTTTGGCGCGAAAAATCGTGAGCCGCTGGCGGAAATCGGCCAGATCGGGCGTGCGCGGCCCCAGCCGGCGGATGCGGCAGCGCAGCTGGAAATCGCGATGCAAGGCCTCGGCGGCCTGCTGCGCGGCTTTCTCCTCGCCGAGAATCTGGCCGATGATCTCCTCGATCGCCGCCTCGCGCTCCTCAACCGTCAGTTCGGGAGGCGGCGCGGCGATGATTTCCGGGGGCGGCGCCTCGATGCTGGCGATGATCTCCTGCAGGCGCTCCGGCCTCGGCGCCGCCGGTCGGCGCGGCGGCGCCGCCGCGGCGCCGGGCGCGAAAATCAAGCTTTGCAGCGCCTCGGCCTCATGGGCTTCGGGCAGCGGCAGCAGCTTTGGCGCGACGCCGCGATCCGCCGTCTCCACCGCGCCGATCTTCACCCGCAGCGGGCGCCGGGAAATCGCCGGCCCCAGCCCGATAAAGGCGCCGCGCTCGAGATCGCGGAAAATTTCCGCCTGACGGCGCTCCATGCCCAAAAGGTCGGCGGCGCGCGCCATGTCGATGTCGAGGAAGGTGCGGCCCATCAGGAAATTGGAGGCCTCCGCCGCGACATTCTTGGCCAGTTTCGCGAGGCGCTGGGTGGCGATTATCCCGGCGAGGCCGCGCTTGCGCCCGCGGCACATCAGATTGGTCATGGCGGCGAGGCTCATGCGGCGCGCCTCGTCCGAACCGTCGGAAGCGGCGGCGGGCGCGAAAAGCTGCGCCTCGTCCACCACCACCAAGGCCGGGAACCAGACGTCGCGGTCGGCGTCGAACAGGGCGTTTAGGAATTGCGCGGCGGCGCGCAGCTGGTTGTCCACTTCCAGCTCTTCGAGATTGAGCACCACCGAAACGCGATGCGCCCGCACCCGCGCGCCGATCGCCGCCAGGTCGCGCTCGCATTCGGCGGCGTCGAGCGCGAGATGGCCATAGCGCGCGGCCAGCGAGACGAAGTCGCCTTCCGGATCGATGACGATCTGCTGGACCGAGCCGGCGCTCTGCTCCAGCAGCCGGCGCAAAAGATGCGACTTGCCCGAGCCGGAATTGCCCTGCACCAGCAGGCGCGTGGCCAGAAGCTCCTCCAGATCGATCGTCGCCGGCGCGCCAAGAGCCGCC
>JAJXYV010000089.1 GCA_021780435.1 Pseudomonadota bacterium | reverse complement strand
GTCATGCAGCCCCTTTCCAGTTCAGGCGAGCGAGGCGATCAGGGCGTCATAGGCGGCCTGATCGAGCAGGCCGGACAATTCGGACGGGTCCGCGATCCTGATCTTGAAGAACCAGCCGTCGCCATGAGGATCTTCATTGACCAGGGCCGGATGGTCGACGAGATCGCCGTTGATCTCGATTACTTCGCCCGCGACCGGCGCAAATACTTCGCTCGCGGCCTTCACGCTTTCGACCACGGCGGTCTCTTCGCCCTGCTTGCGCGTCGCGCCGACATCCGGCAGTTCGACGAAGACCACGTCGCCGAGTTGGCCCTGGGCGAAGCGGGTGATGCCGACCCGGGCGACGTCGCCCTCGACGACGACATATTCGTGATCCTTGGTGAACAGCATGTCGGCCATGAAAAACTCCGGAAATCAGCCCTTTTCGGGACGGTAATAGCGGTTCGCGACGAAGGGGAGAGGAACGACCCGCGCCGGCAGCGGCTTGCCGCGCACGACCAGATTGACCTGCGTTCCCTCCAGCGCGAAGGCCGGCGGGACATAGCCCATGGCGACGGGACGGCCCAGCGACGGCGCGAAACCGCCCGAAGTGACCTTGCCGATGACCACGCCCTCGCCGTTGGTGATCTCCGCGCCCTCGCGCGCCGGGGCCTTGCCGTCGAGCGCCAGGCCGACGCGCTGGCGGGTCAAGCCGCCGACCAGCTCCGTCTTGATCCGCGCCGCGCCGGGAAAGCCGCCTTCCTCGCGCCGGCGCTTCGAAATGGACCAGGCGAGTCCCGCCTCGATCGGGCTGGTCGTTGTGTCAATGTCATGGCCATAAAGGCAGAGGCCAGCTTCGAGCCGCAGCGAATCCCGGGCGCCGAGGCCGATCGGCTCGACATCGTCCTCGAGCAGGAGCGCGTCGGCGAAGGGGCGCGCCGCCTCGGCTGGCAGGGAAACTTCAAAACCGTCCTCGCCGGTATAGCCCGAGCGCGAAATGAACAGCTCGAAATCGCGCCAGCGGAAGACGCTCTGCGCCATGAAGGCAAGGCCCGACACGCCAGAGACATGGCGCTCCAGAACCGCAACGGCCGCAGGGCCCTGAAGCGCGAGCAGCGCGCGATCCTCCAGGACGTCGAGCCGCAATTCGGGCAGTTTCGCCCGCAGATGCGCGAAATCCGCCGCCTTGCAGGCGGCGTTGACGACAAGAAAGAGCCGGTCGCCCTTCGCGTCCGGCGCCAGCCGCGTGACCATCAGGTCGTCGAGAATGCCGCCCTGCTCGTTGGTGAACTGGGTATAGCGGATGCGCCCGGGCGCGAGCGCGACAAGATCGCCCGGAACGAGGCTTTCGAGCCGGCGCGCGGGGTCGCGTCCCGACAGCATAGCCTGCCCCATGTGGGACACATCGAACAGGCCGGCCTTCGTTCTGGTAAAGAGATGTTCGGCGAGCACGCCCTTGCTGTAATTGACCGGAAGGGCGTAGCCGGCGAAATCGACCATCCTGCCGCCGAGCGCGATGTGACGGGCATAAAGCGGCGTGCGGGCGGGCGCCGGTCCAAGTTCTTCAGCCATGCGCTCCCCCCTTGTCGCCCCTAACCGACCGGAGCGCGGGCGACAGCCCACGCCCACGCCGAACCGCCCGTCAGGGCAGCTTTTCGAAACCGTCCTTGAATCCGTTGAGGGCGAGCGGAATGCCGATTCCCTCTTCCGGGGTCTGGAAGATGATGAAGGTCGCGGTGGTTCCGGCGCGCAACTGGTCGAGCAGCTTGTCTTCCATCACCACTTCGGCGACGCAGCCGGAAGGCAGGCAGCGGACAAAGCCAGCGCGGCCTATATCGGCGTTGTCGATCTTCAGGCCGAGGCCGGAGGGCAGCAGCACGCCCAGCGGCGCTATGACGCGCAGCAGCCGGCTTTTGCCGTCAGCCGTCTTGAGCACGATCACCACGAGATTGACGTTCGGCTTGTCCTCGGCGGCGACGCTCTGCATCAGCGCGCATTGGTCGCGGGCGGCGCCCGGCGGCGTCTCGCAGCGCATTTCCCAATCGCCGAATTTGCCTTTCACCACGCCCTGCGCATGGGCCGGCGCGGCGAAAAGGCCGAGCCCAGCCAAAATGGCGAACAAAATCGTGGAAAAGAAAATGCCGGCTTTGCCCAAGCCGCTGCGGTCGAACGCCATAATTCCTCCGAATCGCCTCGGCGGGGGGCGCGCTCCTTCAAGCCGCCGAACAGGCCCCAGCCACGCCCGACGCTCCCGCGCGGTCAAAGCGCGCGCGACGAAATCAGGCCCGGACAGGCCTATCAAAAGAGCCGCGCCTGTCAAGCGTTGAGCCGCCTAAGGGGAAACTTTGCGGCGAAAGCTTGGCGCACTGCTTCGAGGCATATTGATCTAGGTCAAACTTTGTGTTTGGCTGGGCGCAATCAAAAATCCGACCGACAAAGGCGGATGACGTTGATCGGCAGATCACGTTGCAAGGGAGTGAAAAAGCCATGCTCTTGACGCGGTTTCGACCCGGCGTCCCGCCGGCGTACAGGATTTTTGGGTGCGCGAAGGGCGCGGGCCTGAATGCTTCCGTGGCGGCCTTGGCGTTCTTCGCCGGCGCCGGCGCGCGCGCAGCGGAAGTCGCCACGCAACCACCGGGCGACGGCTACCCCGCGCCGGGCGAGATCGGCATGCAGATGGCCAATTCGCCGATCGCCGACGAAATCCACGCCTTTCACAACGGAATCCTGCTGCCGATCATCGTCGTCATCTGCCTGTTCGTTGCGGCGCTGCTGGCCTATGTCGTCATCAACTTCAACGAAAAGGCTAATCCCAAGCCTTCGAAGACCACGCACCACACCCTGCTCGAAGTCGCCTGGACCGTCATTCCGGTCCTGATCCTAGTCTTCATCGCCATTCCGTCCTTCCGGCTGCTCGCCCATCAGCTGATCATTCCCAAGCCCGACGTGACCATCAAGGTCACGGGCAATCAATGGTATTGGTCCTACGCCTATCCCAAGGACCAGGGCGGCGGCTTCAGCTTCGATTCGATGCTGATCCCCGATGACCAGATCGACCCGGCCAAGGGGCAGATTCGTCTGCTGTCGGTGGACAATGAAGCGGTCGTCCCGGTCGGCAAGAAGATCCGCGTTCAGGTCACGGGCGCCGACGTCATTCATTCCTTCACGGTTCCGGCCTTCGGCGTGCGCATCGACGCGGTGCCGGGCCGGCTGAACGAGGCCTGGTTCCAGGCGGAGCGCACCGGCGTCTATTACGGCCAATGCTCGAAGATCTGCGGCAAGGATCACGCCTTCATGCCGATCGCGTTCCGCGTCGTCAGCGAGCAGGATTACGCCGCCTGGTTGGCGCAAGCGAAGAAAAAATACGCTTCGGCGCCCTCGCGCGACCAATTCGCCCAGAACCAGGACGCGAAAAGCGCCCGCTGATTACCGGGGGCCGCCGCTCGCGGCCCCAGCGACTCTCTGTTTCAAGGAAGAAGAGAATGTCCGCCAGCGACTCCCATTTCCAGGCTGCAACCCTTCACGACGAGGCGCATGACCACCCGACCGGATGGCGGCGTTATCTCTTCTCGACCAATCACAAGGACATCGGCACGCTCTATCTGATCTTCGCCATCGTCGCCGGCGTCATCGGCGGCCTGATGTCGATGGCGATCCGCGCCGA
>JAJXYV010000203.1 GCA_021780435.1 Pseudomonadota bacterium | reverse complement strand
GAAGGCTGGTACGCCCATATTCCAGGTATCAAGGTGCTCGCGCCCGCGACCGTCGAAGACGCCCGCGGCATGCTCTGGACGGCTCTGCAGGATCCCGACCCCGTCCTGATCTTTGAAAATGTCATGCTCTACAACATGGCGGGCCGTCTGGCCGCCGACGCGGGCGCGGTCGGGATCGACAAGGCCGCGGTGCGGCGGGCGGGAGACGATGTCACCCTCATCACCTATGGCGGCTCTTTGTGGAAGACGCTGGCGGCGGCGGCGGCGCTGGAACACGAGGCGATAAGCGCGGAGGTCATCGACCTGCGCAGCCTGCGGCCGCTCGACAACGAGACGATCCTGGCGTCGGTTCGCAAGACCCGCCGGGCGCTGGTCGTCGATGAAGGCTGGCGCTCTGGCAGTCTCGCAGCCGAGATCTGCATGCGGATCGTGGAGGGTGCGTTTTTCGAGCTGGACGCTCCGATCGGCCGCGTCTGCAGCGAAGAGGTTCCCATTCCCTACGCCCGCCATCTTGAAGAGGCGGCGATTCCGCAGACGGCGAAAATCGTCGCTGCGGTCAAAGACATGTTTGGAAAAGCATAATGGCGGCGGGCTTGGTCGATTACAGGATGCCGTCGTTGGGCTCCGACATGGACGCCGGAACCCTTGTCGAATGGCTGGTCAGGCCGGGCGACAGGGTCCGGCGCGGCGACATTGTCGCGGTGATCGAAACGCAGAAGGGGGCGATCGAGATCGAGGTTTTCGAAGCGGGCGAGATTGCGGAAATTCTGGTCGGGCCGGGCGAGAAGGTCCCGGTCGGAACACCGCTGGCGCGCCTTCGCACGACCATTTCGGCCGAAGGGGCGGTTGCGGCGACCGCCGCCGCGCCTGCGCCTCCCGCGCCGAGCGCGCCTGCGCCTTCGCCGAAACTTGTCGCGCCCCGTCATGAGGGCGGCCGCATCCTGGCCTCCCCGGCGGCGCGGGACCTCGCGCGTTCGCTGGGCGTCGATCTTGCGACAATCGCGGGCAGCGGCCCCGGCGGAGCGATCGTACGCGCCGATATTCTGGAACACCGCGCCGCGCCACGGGAGAAGAAAGCGGTCGGGCTCGACCTTGCCGCCATGCGCGTGGCGATCGCCGCGGCCATGGCGCGATCGAAACGCGAAATCCCCCATTATTATCTCCAGCATCAGATCGACGTTGCGCGCAGCGAGGAATGGCTTGCACAAACGAATGCCGAACGCCCGCCCGCCGACCGGCTGCTCTTCGCTGTTCTGGCGCTGAAGGCGGTCGCCCTGGCGCTGCGGCGTTTCCCGCAATTCAACGGATACTGGCGGGACGGAACGTTCGAACCCTCATCCGCGATTCATGTCGGAACGGCGATCGCCATTCGCGGCGGCGGCCTTGCGGCGCCCGCGCTTCACGACGTCGATCAGTTGGCGCTGGATGAACTCATGACCCGGCTTCGCGACCTCGTGCAGAGAATGCGCGCCGGCCGTATCCGGGGTTCGGAGATGACGGACGCCACGATCACTGTCTCCAGCCTTGGCGAACGGGGCGTCGAGGCGCTTTTCGGCGTCATTTATCCGCCTCAGGTCGCGCTCGTCGGATTCGGAACGATCGTTCGGCGGCCGTGGCTGGTGGAGAACGCGATTCAGGCGCGCCCGGTTGTCACGATCACGCTCGCGGCCGACCATCGCGTCAGCGACGGCCACGCGGGCGCCTTGTTCCTCGCCGAGATCGGCAAGCTTGTCCGGGAGCCCGAAAAATTATGAACGAGAACGAGATTCGCGCGATCTTCCTGGAAGAGCTGGGCAATGTCGCCCCCGAAATGGACTTGGCGACGCTCGCCCCCAATGCCGACCTTCGTGAGGCTCTCGATATCGATTCGATGGATTTTCTCAATCTGGCGACAGCCGTCCATCATCGCTTGGGCGTCGATATTCCCGAACTTGATTATCCCAAGCTCGTGACGCTGGACAGCGCCCTGCGCTACCTGAGCGGCAGGCTCAAATAGCTCCGCAGCAATAGTCACGGGCGCGCGGCATTGGGGGCGGCTGGCCGGCGGCTGGGCGTCGCTCTTTGCGGTCGGTCGCCGCCACCCGACGGGAGAGCTGCGACGTCTTGTCGCAGCTCTTGCCGCGGTTCTTCGTCGCGCTTGTTGACGTGCATCAATGGAGGCTGCCGCGCTCATCAATAATGAGGTGTTCGGCACATTCGTCCAGCCACGGCGCATTCAATGTCGCGCTGAGCGGACCAAGGCTTCAGACCCGGCTTTCGCGCTGCCCTGTGCAAAAGACGGCTCTCTCGCCCGGGAAGTGATGTGCGCGAAGAGCTAACGAACGTCGTGAGGATGTAATGATCGTAAAAGCGGGCTTTGCGGCCGTGATTGTGGCCTGTTTGACTTCTCCCGTGTTGGCTAACGACGAGACGGCGGATCAACGCGATGCGGCTCACCTGGCGCATTGTCGTTCGGTCGCGCATTCCGAGATGGCTTACGAAAGCTGCGTGAGCGGCCGTGAAGCCAACCCCAATGGCTGGAGCGCGATCACCCCGAAAATTTCGGCGTCGCGACAGGCTTCCGAGTGATCGGCGTTTGAGCGGGCTTTCGCTTATCGGCTTGACGCCAGCGCGCCATCTGGCGCGCTGGCTCGGCCTTTGAATGGAGCAAGCTCGTACAAAAGAGAACGCCTTCGCGAACGCGGTACTTCCACGCGCGCTGTCTCTGAAACTCTCAGTTGACGCGGTCGGACTTCCGTCACGCCAACCGAGGCGATGACGACCATTCTCGTTTACAATTGCGACGCATTCATTCGCAAAGCCGTCAGCATCCGATAGGCCGACGGATCATGCGCGATTGGCGCCGTCCCACGCATATCCGGTCCCGTTTCGCCGGCGCTTTCGTTCGGCCAGCTTTACCATGTTTGGCGAAGATCACGGGCGTTTCGTGTCGAACCGCCCCACATGCTGATCCATACGCCGCGCGGTTCACGGCCAAAAGAATGAAAAACGCGGCCAGCCGCATCCTTCTGCGCAACGGGCGCCGGTCCGGCGCTTTTGGCGTCGCGCGCCCTCGCTGACGGATCGCTGACTTGGGCCGTCAGTTGGCGGCCGTCCTCTCTGCCGCACAAAGCGGCGAAGCCCGCATCTCCCGATCCATTCCGAATAGCGCTGCTCCCGGTGGCGGCCGCGTCAGGAGAAGCAGCAGGGGCGTCACCGAGCAGTGCGATAATGCTTGCTGACAGCGCGCAGCCGCCGGGATCCTTGAGAATCGTTATTTTAGCGCATCGAAACTGACAAGCGGCTGACGTCGATCATCAGCCGTTTGTCATCGCCCCTGTCCTTAAAGTCCCGCCAGAGCCCGCGAAAGGGAGCGGGATTTGAAGGAAAGGGAGCATCATGCGCAAATTGGTCATTCTCACGAGTCTCGCCGCGATCGTCGGCGCAACCGGCTACGCCCATGCGGAAAGCGTTGGCAGGCCCTGCATGGCCAAGTCGGGAAATGAGTTTCTGACCGTACGCGCCTTCCTGACCAGCATCATCGACCATCGCTACAAGATCCGCAGCCTTGAAGCCAAAGCCGGGTGTGGAACGGTTCACGCGGTCGACAGGAACGGCGCGGAAGCCGAGCTTTTGGTCGATCTGACCTCCGGCGGCCCCGCGACGCAAGCCGACTGACGCCTGGGGAGGAACGGGCGCGCGGCGCATCCCTTCGGCGGTTGCGGAAAATTCCACCATCGCAGCCTGGGATCAAACACCTCGCGGATCGAACCTGACTTTTCACGGACGTCGATCACTGAAATGATCGGACGAGACGTTTCCCGTGGAGTCGTTCGCCGTGAATGGGGAAAACATCGCGATCGTTTTGGTGCTGCTCGCGGTCGCCAACAGCGCGCCCGTGGTCGCCAGGAATTTTCTCGGACAGACCGCCGCCTGGCCGATCGATTTCGGCTGGACATTCGTCGATGGCCAGCCGCTGCTTGGACGCTCCAAAACGATCCGGGGTCTGGTCGTCGCCATCGTTCTGACGGCTTGCGCCGCGCCGATCATGGGACTTTCGTGGCGCGCCGGCGCCGCGCTCGCCGCCGCCTCGATGACCGGCGATCTCCTTTCCAGTTTCATCAAGCGCCGTCTGCGATTGGCGCCGAGCAGCATGGCGCCTGTTCTCGACCAATTGCCCGAATCCCTGTTCGGAGCCCTCGCCGCCAGTTGCGGATTGCCTCTCCGCCCGCACGATATCGCCGTTTGCGTCCTGGTCTTCACTGTCGGACAGATGATCGTTTCGCGCGTCGCCTATGCCCTGGGATTGCGCAACGAACCGTACTGATCGGGCGGGGTCAGGCTGACGTCCTGAGGACGTGCAATGTCATTTCGGGCGGGCAGTTGAACCGAACGGGAACGATGCATGAGCCGGCGCCCGCCGACGTATAGCCGGCCATCTCGCCATAGCGCCACGGCCCCCGTCCCATTCGCCTCGGCAGGTTCGATTCGAGCGTCACCGGAATCCCGCCCGGAAGACAAATCTGGCCGCCATGCGTATGGCCGGACAGCATCAGGTCGAAGCCGGCATGGGCGGCCTGGCGGTAAATCTCCGGCGTGTGCGACAGCAGGATGGAATAGCCGTCGTCTGGAATGCCCGTCGTCGCCTTTTCAATATTATCGACTCTGTAGAAATGGGCGTCGTCGACGCCCGCGAGATAGATGCGCGCGTCGCCCCTGGCGAGTGCGACATTTTCGTTCAGGAGGAATTTCACGCCCATGCGCTCGAGGTCGGGAACCATGCGGATTGAATCGTGATTGCCGAGCACCGCAAAAATGTCGCCCTTCAAGGCGTCGCGCAGTTCCCCCAACTCCCGCACGCAGGAAACATAGGGGCCGAATGTCTCTCCGCGATAATCGCCGGTGAGGACACATAAGTCGTATGAAAGACCGGAAGCGATTTCGGCCACGCGCCGCATGGCGCGCGCGCTCATGTCCGCGTGCAGGTCGGAGAGATGGAGAATCGCAAAACCATCGAAGGCCGGATCGATCCTGCTCGATGAAATGACATTGCGGCGCAGCTCGATTTTTCGCGCGTTCTCCACGCCGCGCCAGTAAATTCCCGAAATTCGAAGCAGAACATGGAGGATAGCCCGCGACAGGGGAATATTCTCCAGATGAACGAACGTCAGCCCCTGGCCGAACGCCTGGGTTTCATGCTCGTCTTCGATCCCGAGTCGCTGGCGCGCATGCACCCGCCCGAGACGTCCGTCGAGCGCCCGCACCACCTCGTCGGGCTGCAGAAACCTTAGGATGTCGGCTGCCTTGGCCGTAATCGGCTCCATCAATGCTCCCCTTCTCCGATGATGACCTTATCGCCATCGCGAAGGGCTGGCGGCGGAAAAACCACGACATGTTCGCCCGGAACGATTCCGGCCGTTACGGCGGCGTTGGTATCGCCTCGACGGCTGAGCGTGACGGCCCGAATGCGCGCGCGGTTGTTTTCGATGACGAATACGCTCCACTCGGCCTTTTGCTTGAAAAGGGCGCCGACGGGAACGATCACCGCGTCGGGAATCCTGGCGATTTCGATGCGGGCCTCGATCCGAAAGGCGTCGCCCAGCCGGCGCCATTCCTCGCGCGGAGAGGTGACGTCCATGACGACATAGACCCGCTGTTCGTCGACGCCGAGCGCCGAGACCTTGGTGAAGGCCTCTGGGTCAATCCGGGCGACGCGCGCCGAAAGGGGGCGTGGCCCGCCCCAACGTTCGATGACGGCGTTGGCTCCTGGCTCGATCTGGACCGCGTCGGTCGTGAGGACATCGGCGACGATTTCGAGGCCTCTGGGGTCGCCGATCTCCATGATCGGCGAGCCGATGGCGACCGGTCCCTCGCTCTCCTGCGCAATCTTCAGCACGACGCCCTCGATCGGCGAGCGGATCTCGATACGGCGGGCTTCCGTTTCCTTTCTGCCAGCGACATCCAGGGCGGCGCGCGCCAGGGCTTCTTCATGCTCGGCCATATGGGCGCCGAATTCCGCGCTGGCGAGCTCCCTTTCAGCCAAGGTGTTGACGAGTTCGTCGCGTTCCTTACGGGTCGCCGTCACGACGCCTTTCGCCGCCAAAGCAGAAGTGCGCTCCAGGTCGGTTCGGGCCTGGGTCATTCGGGCGCGCGCGCTTTCCAACAGCGCGGCAGCGCGGCTGCGGCCCGCTTCGGCGGCGCCGAGGCGTTCTTCAAGCACCTGGCGCGCGCGCGGATCTTCAAGCGGGGCAAGGCCGGGGGCAATCACCGCGATCACCGTGGACGGATCGACGGGGTCGCCGACCTCGAGGCTCGTCCGCGCCAGGATTCCCGCGATCGGCGCGGTCACCGAATAGCGGTCGCGGACGCGCGTCTTGCCCTCGTTGAGCACGGTCTGAACGAAGACGCCCCGTTTCACTGTCGCTGCATCGACCCGCGTCGGCGTGCGCGAAAAGATGAGCGCGAGCGCGGCGACCGCTGCGGCGCCGAAAAGAACGAGGACCGCCCATTTCAACCGCCTCATCTCATTCCCGCCCTTTCAGCGCCGTTACGAGATCCTGCCGCCACAAGTTGCGTCCGATGAGGATCGCGCTGAGGACGGCCGCGCTGCCGACCAGCGTAGCCGCCCAGAAATAGGAGCGCGGGGCGATGGCGGGAGGAATTTCGAACATTTCCGTCTGAAAAGCGAGAAGCAACAGCCGCACGAGGAAATATCCCGCAACGAGGCCGAGAGGTATGGCCGCGCCCACCTCGACAAGGATTTCGGAAAAGAAGATTCGGGCTGTCTCGTAGGGCGTGAAGCCGAGAATGCGCAGCATCGCGAGTTCCAGCGACCTCTCCTGGAAGCCGATCCGCAAATTATTGTAGACGACGCCGAAGGCGATCGTAATCGAAAAGGCGACATAGATTCCCGCCAGGAGCAGCACGACGGCGCCGGTCGTGTCGCGGAAGTTGCGGATGGACCGCTCCCTGAGGCTGACGGTCGCGATTTTCGGCGTCTTTTTGGTCGCCGCATAGAAATCGTCCGCTCGCGAAGCGTCGAGACGCACCGCCACCGCGCTGACGGTCTGGTCTTCTTGCAGGAGGCGGTCCATCGCGCCGCGATCCATATAGGCGGACAGTCCGATCAGATCGTTCACGACGCCAGCGAGCGGAACGGCGACCCGCGTCTGGCGCCCTTCGAGAAAGTCCAGGCCGACCGGATCGCCGACCTGGAGGCGCAAGCGCTCCGCCAAACGCCGCGACAGAAGCAAGCCCTGCTTTGGCGGGACGATGACGTTCAGCTGGTCGTCGAGCAGCCGGCGCAACTGCATCCGATCGGACAAGCCGGTCAACGAGGTCTGGTATTCAAGATGTCCGGCGCGCAAGCGGACCGGTGCGACCCTCAGGGGCTCCGCCAGCAGCACGCCGGGCATGCGCCGGACC
The DNA here is from genome assembly GCA_021780435.1 of Pseudomonadota bacterium. Lineage (GTDB taxonomy): Bacteria > Pseudomonadota > Alphaproteobacteria > Rhizobiales > Beijerinckiaceae > Rhodoblastus. The sequence continues at coordinate 7,065 of JAJXYV010000203.1, read as the reverse complement.
TCTTCCGCGACCCTCGCGGGGAGCGGTTCGACAAACTGAACCACGGCGTCGGCGCGCTCGGAGGCCGCGAACTGCACGTCCACGATATAATCGAGGGCGTCCGTCCAGAACAGGCCCATCAGGACGAGCGGGGCCGCGACGATCAGGCCGAGCAATGTCACGCCGGTTCGCAAGGGGTGTTCGCCGACGCCGCGCGCCGCAATTTTCCAGCGCGCGGGAACCCGGGACAGGGTTTGCGAGAACCGCGCCGAATAGGCTGCCGGCGCTGCGGGTTTCAGGGCTTCGGCGGGACGCAGCCGGGCGACGGCGCGCACCGCCCCGATCGCGCCCCCAAGGCCGCTGAACAGGGCGATCGCTGTCGCGGCGACCGGCGCCCAGACCGGCAGATGGTAGGCGAGTTCCGGAAACCGGAAGAAGGGACGGTAGCTGAACAGCATGACATGCCCCAGGACGACGCCCGCTGCGACCCCCAGAGCCACGCCGGGCAGCACGATCAGCGCCGCGAATTTGGCGAAATGCAACGTGATTTCCCGATCGTAGCCGAGCGCCTTCAGCGCCGCGATCTGCTCGCGCTGCGTCGTGACCAGCCGCCCCATCACGACATGGAGCAGGAAGGCCGAGATCAGCAGGAAGATCGGCGGTATCGTCGCCGCCATGGTTCCCTGCTGGCGCAACTCGTCCTGCAAGAAACGGTGGGACATTTGCAGGCTCCGGTCGTGGGCGACCATGCCGCCCCAACGATCCAATATCGTGTCGATCGCCGAGAGGATCGCCGGCATGTTGGCCCCCGGCGCGGCGATCAGCGCGATGTCGTTGAACGCGCCCTCCATGGCGAAGGCGTGCGCCAGAACCTCGCGCGAAACGTAAAACACGCCGAATCTTTTGTCGTCGGGCAGGGGCTCGCCCGGTCCGGTCGAAAAGACATATTCCGGCGACAAGACCGTTCCGACGATGCGAAAACTCTGCCTCCGGCCGTTCAGCAACGCGGAGATCCGATCGCCGGGGCCAAGCCGGTTGGCCTCGGCGAAAGCCTGTGTGACAAGGATTTCCGTGGGGTTGGCGGGGTCGAGATCGCGCCCCGCGACGATATGGAGGCGATTGAGGCGCGGCTCGTCGCCGCTGGCGAGCGCGACCATGCGGCCGGAGACCGGCAGGGCGGCGCCTTCGACGCCGATCGTTACGTCATAGACCAGCCGCGGCTCGACCTGGGTCACGCCTGGAAGCGCGGCGATGCGCGCGGCCACCGGGAGCGGCGCCCGCTTCAGGCCCGCGAACGCATCGGCGAAGCGGCTTTCGCGATAATAATTCTGCTGCGACGTCACCAGCGATTGGTATGCGCTCAGCGAGGAGATGAAAACGGCGACGCCCGAAGCCAGAACAAGCGCGATGGTGATCGCCTGTCCGACCAGTCGGCGCCCATCGCGCAGGAGCTTGCGGTCAAGCGCCTTCACCAGCGGATCTCCTCGGGACGGGCGCGCCGGGAATGGCTTTCGATCCGGGCGATCCTGCCGTCGGCCATGTACATGACGCGGTCGGCCATCGCGCCGATGGCGGCGTTGTGGGTGATCACGACCGTGGTCGTGCCGAAGCTGCGGTTGACCTCGTCGAGCGCCGCAAGAACGCCGACCCCCGTTCGGCAATCGAGCGCGCCGGTCGGCTCGTCGCAAAGCAGGACGTCGGGACGCTTGGCGATGGCGCGGGCGATGGCCACCCTCTGCTGCTCGCCGCCCGAAAGTTGCGACGGGAAATGGTCAAGGCGCTCCGAAAGTCCGACCTTCGCCAGCGCGTCCTCGGGCCGCATCGGTTGTTCCGCAATATCCGTGACAAGCTCGACATTTTCCCGCGCCGTCAGGCTGGGGATGAGGTTGTAGAACTGGAAGACGAAGCCGACATGCTCGCGCCGATAGCGCGTCAGTTCTTCGTCGGACGCCTCGACGAGATTATGATCGCGCCAGGCGGCGGCGCCGGACGTCGCGCTGTCCAAGCCTCCCAGAATGTTAAGGAGCGTCGATTTGCCGCTGCCCGAAGGGCCGAGGATGACGATGAACTCGCCGGCGTAGATATCCAGATCAAGCCCTTGCAGCGCGGCGACCTCGACGCTGCCAACCTGATAGGTCTTGTTCAGGCTCCGCGACGAAAAAACAATCTGCTGCATGTGAAAAAGCCCTTCGACGCTTCGATTCAACGCTTTCTCACGGAAACAGCATTGACTTACCACATCGGCGGCTGAACCTCACTTGGGGGGAGGGGGCAGATTGAAATCGGCCGGATAAGAGAGGTTCATCCTTCGCGACGAGAGCCTGTTCATCCGCATTGGATGGTGATAGTTTGTCGCCGCAAATCGAAGCATTGTGGACGATGAGCTGGCCCCGCATCATCATATTGGTCCTTGGAATTTGCGGCTTGCTCGCCGTGAACGGAGTTGGCGCGGCCCAGGCGCATCATTGCTGTCCGCCCATGGCCGCTGGTTCAGCCATGCATCACGACCACCACGGGCGGAGCGGCGACCATCGCGCGCTTCCCGAATGCTGCGTTCTGGGCCTTTGCGCGGCTCAGGCGCCTCTCACATCTGAGCACACGTTCGAGCCGCCGGCCCGTGTGGCTTTTCCGGTGAGTTTCGCGCAGCTCGGATTTACTCGGCCTCCAAGCTTCTCTACGCCGCCCGACTCTCGACCTCCCATCGCCTGACGCCGTGAAATTGATCGTCCCTTCGCCCTGAGTGGCGGAGGACGCTTGTTCGATGTCAAGCGAAGGCCGCGCTGCGGCCGGGAGAACCAGGATCCATGACCCCGATAGCTCGTTTCGCGAGCGCGCTCGCGCTCGGCGGCGGCGCCCTTGCGGCGTTGGCCGCGCCCTTTCCCGCGTTGGCCCCGGCCTTTTCGGCCGCCGCGCAAACACAGGACGACCCTGTTCTCTTCTATCGCGCCCCGATGGGTGGGGCCGACCTGTCCTCCGGGCCGAAGAAGGACGGCATGGGCATGGATTATCTGGCCGTGCGTCGATCCGACGTTCTTCCCTTGCTGAAGAAATTGCCGGCGATTCCCTCCGCCTCTGCGGAACCGCCCCTGTTCTGGCGCGATCCGATGGGCGGCTCGGAGATTTCCCTTTCGCCGAAGAAGGATTCGATGGGCATGGATTTCCTGCCCGTGCGCGCCGCCGACATCGCGAAACTGCTTCCGCCGGTCGGAGCGCCGGCGCAAGTCGCGCCAAAGCCGCCGCCGGGCAAGACGGCCGAGCGGCGCATTCTCTATTACCGGAACCCGATGGGTCTTCCCGATGTCTCGAAGGTTCCCAAAAAGGACCCGATGGGCATGGATTACGTGCCCGTCTATGAGGGCGAGGATACGAATTCCGCCGTGGTCGCCTTGTCGCCCGGCAAGGTGCAGCGCACCGGCGTGCGCTCCGAAGCGGTCGAGATGAAAGCCCTGGTTTCCACGATCCATGCGCCCGGCACGATCCAGCTCGACGAGCGCCTGATCGCCGTCGTGGCGCCGCGCGCGGTCGCCTTTGTCGAAAAGGTCGCCGACGTCACGACCGGCGACCGGGTGAAAAAGGGCCAGATCCTGATGCGGCTCTATTCGCCGGAAATTGCTTCCGCCGCCGCGCAATATCTCGCGACGCCCGATTATCCCGGCGCCCGGACGCGCCTGGAAAATCTCGACGCGCCGGCAAACGTCCTCGCCGAAATCGATCGCACGAAGAAAGTTCCCATGTCCATCGACTGGCCGGCGCCGCGCGACGGAATCGTGCTGGAGCGCATGGCGGTCGACGGCATGAAGGCGGACGCCGGCCAGACCTTGTTCAGGATCGCCGATCTTTCCCGCGTCTGGGCGCTCGTCGATGTTTCCGAACAGGATTACGAAAGGGTCAAGCCGGGCCAGAATGTCACGATCCATGCGCGTGGCGTCAACGACCGGACTTTTTCGGGCCGGGTCGACCTGATCTACCCCCAGATCAATCGCGAGACGCGCACCGCGCGGGTGCGGGTCGAACTGGAAAACCCGGACCTCGTCCTCCGTCCCGAAATGTATGTCGAAGCCGACATCGCGGCGGGTAATGCCGGAAAGGTCCTGGCGGTTCCCGAAAGCGCGGTCATCGACACCGGGACGCGCAAGCTCGTCATCCTCGATCTGGGCGAGGGCCGTTTCGAGCCGCGGGAGGTCAAGACCGGCCAGCGCGGCCAGGGCGCGGTCGAAATCCGCGAAGGCGTCGCCGAGGGCGACAAGGTCGTCACCGCAGCCAATTTCCTGATCGACGCCGAAAGCAATCTCAAGGCGGCGCTCAAAGGCCTCAGCCCGTCGGAGACGCCGCAATGATCGGCCGCCTCATATCCTGGTCGGCGCGCAATCTGTTCCTGATCTTCATCGGGACGATCTTTGTCGTCGTCGCCGGCGTCATGGCGCTGCGCGCCTTGCCGCTCGATGCGCTGCCTGACCTCTCGGATGTTCAGGTCATCGTCTATACCGAATATCCGGGGCAGGCGCCGCAGGTCGTCGAGGACCAGGTAACCTATCCGCTCGCCAGCGCCATGCTCACCGTGCCGCGCTCGAAAGTGGTGCGCGGTTTCTCCTTCTTCGGCGTCTCCTTCGTCTATGTCATCTTCGACGACGGGACCGATCTTTACTGGGCGCGCTCGCGCGTCCTCGAATATCTCTCCGCTGCGGGCAAGCAATTGCCGGCCGGCGTGACGCCGGTTCTGGGTCCGGACGCGACGGGCGTCGGCTGGGTCTATCAATATGCGGTCGTCGCCAAGGAGTTGACGCTCGCCGAACTGCGCTCGCTGCAGGACTGGACCATCCGCTACGGCCTCGCCAAGGCCGAAGGCGTGGCCGAGATCGCGAGCGTTGGCGGCTTCGTCAAGCAATATAATGTCGTCGTCGATCCGCGCCGCCTGCAGGAGCTCGGCATTCCGCTGCAAAAGGTCGAGGACGCGATCCGCGCCAGCAACAGGGATGTCGGCGGCCGCACGGTCGAGCTTTCCGAATTCGAGTTCATGGTGCGCGGGCGCGGCTATCTGCGCGGCGTGTCTGACCTGGAAAACATCGTCCTGCGCTCGGACAACGGCACGCCGCTGCGGCTCAAGGACGTGGCGCGGGTCGAGATCGGCCCGGACGAGCGGCGCGGGATCACCGAACTGAACGGCGAGGGCGAGGTGGCGAGCGGCATCGCCATCCAGCGCTTTGGCGCCAATGCGCTCACCGTCATCGACAATATCAAGTCGACCCTCGCGCAGATGGCGCCGAGCCTCCCGAAGGGCGTCGAAATCCTGCCGGTTTACGACCGCTCGCAGCTGATCGACGCCGCGATCGAGACGTTGAACCACACCTTGTTGGAGGAAAGCCTCATCGTCGCGCTGGTCTGCGTGATTTTCCTGCTCCACGTGCGCAGCGCTTTGGTCGCGATCATCATGCTGCCGGTCGGCGTGCTGATGGCCTTCGCGGCGATGAAGGCGCTGGGGCTCGGGGCGAACATCATGAGCCTGGGCGGCATCGCCATCGCCATCGGGGCCATGGTGGATGCGGCCATCGTCATGATCGAGAACGCCCACAAGCACCTCGAACGCGCGCCGCCGGACAAGCCCCGGCTCGATGTCATGATCGAGGCCGCGACCGAGGTGGGACCGGCGCTGTTCTTCAGCCTGCTGGTCATCACGGTCTCCTTCCTCCCGATCTTCACGCTCGAGGCGCAGGAAGGGCGGCTGTTCGGCCCGCTTGCCTATACGAAGACCTTTTCCATGGCGGCGGCGGCGATTCTGTCGGTAACGCTGGTTCCCGCCCTGATGGTGATATTCGTGCGCGGAAAAATCATTCCCGAGCACAGGAATCCGATCAACAAAGTCCTGATCTGGCTCTACCGGCCGGTGATCGATGCGGTCCTGCGCGCCAGAGTGTTCACCATCCTGCTCGCCCTCGGCGTGCTTGCCGCGACCGTCTGGCCCGCGCGGCAGATCGGCAGCGAATTCATGCCGACGCTCAACGAAGGCACGCTGCTTTACATGCCGACGACACTGCCGGGCCTTTCGGTCACCAAGGCGGCCGAATTGCTCCAGAAACAGGATCAGATCATCAAGAGCTTCCCCGAAGTGCTGTCGGTTTTCGGCAAGGCGGGACGAGCCTCGACCGCGACTGACCCGGCGCCGACGGAAATGTTCGAAACCGTGATCCAGCTGAAGCCCAAGGAGCAATGGCCGGCGGGCCTGACCGTCGACCGGTTGATCGCCAAAATGGATGCAGCGCTCCAGTTCCCCGGCGTCTCCAACGCCTGGACCATGCCGATCCGGGGTCGTCTCGACATGCTTTCGACCGGCATTCGCACGCCGATCGGCGTCAAGGTCTTTGGGCGCGACCTCAACGAGATCGAGGCCATCGCGCGTCAGGTTGAATCGGTGGTCCGAAAGGTTGCGGGCACGTCGAGCGCTTTCGCCGAAAGGATCATCGGCGGCTATTATCTCGAAATCGTCCCGGATCGGGCGGCGCTGGCGCAATATGGCCTGACGGTCGGGGACGTCCAGGACGTGATCGCCACCGCGCTCGGCGGGGAAACGGTCACGACCACGGTCGAGGGACGCGAACGCTATGGCGTCAATGTCCGCTATCCGCGCGACTTCCGCTCCTCGCCGCAAGAGATCGCGCGCGACGTTCTCGTTCCCTTGCCGGGCGGCGGCACGACGCCTTTGGGCGAAGTCGCGAAGATCGAACTCGTGCGCGGCGCGACCGCGATCCGCACCGAGAATGGCCAGTTGGCGGCCTACGTCTATGTCGACGTCCGCGACCGCGACATCGGCTCCTATGTCGCCGAGGCGCGGCAGGCGGTGGCGAACGCGGTCCAATTCCCGCCGGGCTATTACGCGGCCTGGAGCGGGCAGTTCGAATATATGGAGCGCGCCGCCGCAAAGTTGCGCGTGGTCGTCCCGGTCACCCTGCTGATCATCTTCTTGCTGCTCTATCTCAACTTCCGCCGCCTCACCGAAACGCTGATCGTCATGGCTTCTCTGCCGTTCGCGCTCGTCGGCGGCGTCTGGCTCATGTGGCATATGGGTTTCAACATGTCGGTCGCGGTCGCGGT
>JAJXYV010000039.1 GCA_021780435.1 Pseudomonadota bacterium | reverse complement strand
CGAACACGTCGGCGGGCAACGCCGCGCAATCGGTCCTGGTCGGCGCCGGCGACGATTTCTATCACCTGGCGGTCGCCGGCAGTGTCGCGGGCGGCTTTGTCGGGGTCGGGCCAGCGGTTGGCGTTAACGTCATCACCAATACTACGGAAGCTTATATCGGGCAGGATGCGACGGTGAACGCGCTCGGCGACATCGCTGTCGCGGCGACGGGCTCGGAAAATGTCGTGATGGTCGGATTCGGCATCGGCGCTGGCGCTGTCGGCGTCGGCGGCGCCGTCGATGTGCTCGACATCAACAACACGACCATTGCCAGCATTGGCGATATCACGTTCAACAACGCCGGCGATCCCGTCAGCGTCGCTGATGGCGTCAACGTCTATGCCGGAGGCAATGTGTTCGTCAATGCGACCGACGACACCCATGTGTTCCTGCTGTCCGGCGCGCTCGCCGGGGGCGTGGTCGGCGTCGGCGGTTCGGTCGGCGTCATGATCATCGACAAGAACACCGACGCGATGATCGGGTCATCCGCCATCGTCGATGCGCTGGGCAATACTGCAGACGAATCCGGCGTCTTCAACGGCGCCTTAGAACCCAACGGCACGTTCACGGCGCCCGCCGGCAATATGATCTCCGGCGGCAATTTCGGCGCGACCTCGGCGCGAGGCGTGATCGTGCAAGCCGAGTCGAGCGAAGACATTCTGCATATCGTGGCCACCGGATCGGGCGGCTTCGTCGGCGTGTCCGGCGCGGTCGGCGTAACGTTGATCCATTCGAACACCGACGCCGAAATCGGCGCCAACGCGCTGATCAACACCCTGCACCAGGGCTTTGCCGGCTCGACGCAGAGCGTCTATGTCAACGCGGTCAATGACGCCAATGTGCGCACTTTCATCGTCGGCGTCGCCGCTGGGGCTGGCGCCGTGTCCGGCGCGGTCGACGTCGGCACGCTCAACAACAACACCAGCGCCAAGGTCGACGCGGGCGCCTCGGTCAACGCGCGCGACAATATCGAAGTCAATGCGGTCGGCATCAAGAACATTACCGGCGTTGACGTCAGCGGCGCAGCCGGGGCCGTCGGGCTCGGCGGCGCGGTGAGCGTGTGGGCGATCGGCGCGCAGATCCAGAAAACCGCCAAAGAAACCAACGCCAACGGAACCCAAAGCACGAGCGGCAGCGCGCTCAGCAGCACGAACGGGTCGGCCGACGACAGCGCCGGTTCGCAGGCGCAGAGCGGCGCCGGCACGGTGACCGGCGGCAATGGCCTGGGCGCTTTCACGACCGACAGCACCGGCAACGGCAACACGAGCCAGAACCGTGTCCAAGGGGCGACCAACTCAGCCGCAACGAGCGTCAACACGACGGCGCCGACCGGGGCGGGCGTCAGCGGCGTCGAGAATGCAGCGCCAACGCCGGCGGGCACGACGGCGCAGATGGATGGCGCGGCGACTGCGGGCGGCGATATTGGGGTCACCGCGAACGACAAGGCGGATGTCACAGTGGCGGCAGGCCAGGTCTCGGTGGGCGTCTTCGGGGCGGGCGCCTCGGTCGCGATCCTGTCGGTCAACGACAATGTCTCGGCGCTGGCCGACGGCGCGCTCAAGGCCGGCGGCGCCATCGCCGTCAACGCGACACTCAACGAAAATGTCGGCCTGACCGTGATCGACGGCTCGGGCGGCTTCGTCGGGATCGGCGCCGCGGTGGCGGTGGTGACCGACAACAGCCTGGCCCAGGCGACCCTCGGCGATGTCACCGGCGCAGGCGCGGTTTCCGTCGCGGCAAACTCGACGCGCACGATCAACGAAATCACCGGCCAAGTCTCTGCGGGCGCGGTCTCCGCCGGCGCGTCTTTCACATGGGTCAGCGCCGGTGGCGGCGCCGACGCTTCGGTCGATGCTGGCGCCACGCTGTCGTCGATTGCCTCGCTCAGCGTCACCGCGAAGTCGACGATCACCCCCAACGCCGAAACTGTTGCCGTTTCCGCCGGGATCGGCGCCTTCAGCGCCAATTTCTCCTTTGTCGACGTCAATGCCGATGTCGAAGCGTCAATCGGGTCGAACGCGACCGTCGACGCTAGCGGCGCGGTCACGGTGAATGCGACCAGCACGGTCAATGCGACAGCGGACATGACCGGCGTCGTGGTCAGTGAAAGCGTGTCATTCGGCGCGATGTTGGGCTTCCCGACGATCGAAGGCACGACCGCCGCCTCGATCGGACCGAACGCCACAGTCAGCGGGACAACGGTGACGGTCGATGCGACCTCGACCAATACCGTCGCCACGACAGTCGAGGGCGCATCGGGCGGCGCGGCGAGCGTATCGGTTATGGTTGCCTCGGCGGTTGTTCAGGGCATGACGCAAGCCTGGGTCGGCGTCGGGTCGAAGATAACGGGGACGCTCGACGTTGAGTCGAACGACACGAGCACCGCAACGCCGACGACGAAAGTCCTGGGCATTGGCCTCTTCAGCGGGGCTGGCTCCAGCGCCAGCGCCGTGCTGAAGCGCACGGTGGAAGCCTATATCGGCAATGAAACGGGATCGAGCCCGACAAGCCAATCGACCGTCACGCTGAACGGTTCGGCCGACGTCGGAGCCACGTCGAACGAAACTGCGAACGTCTATGCGGAAGGCGCCAGCGGCGGCATCGTAAGCGCGAACGTTTCGGTTCCAAATGCGGAAATCGATGGCGTCACGCGCGCCTATGTCGGCCCGAAAACCACGGTGGACGGCAGCGCCTCGAACAGCGGCGTGACGCTGAAGGCCTCGGACACCAGCACCGCCACCGTCAACGCCGTTGGCGTCAGCGTCGGTGGTCTGGCCGCCATCGACGTGGTCAGTCCGACCGCCACGGCGGCGCGCGATTCGCAGGCGTTCATCGACGCCGGCGGCAAGGTGTTGGCGGGCGGCGCGACCGTTCTCCTGCAGGCCACATCGGACACCACCGCCTCGGCCTCTGCGAGCGGCGGCGGCGGCGGCGGCCTGAGCATCGCCGCGATGATTCCGACGGCGACGATCAGCGGGGCCACCGACGCCTTCGTTGGGGCCGGCGGCAGCGTGAGCGCCGGCGTGCTTGAGATCAAGGCTCAGGACGTCAGCCCGCGACTGGCGAGCGCGGACGCCAATGTCATCAGCATCGGCGTCGCGGCTGGGGCGGGCGTCGACGCGCAAGTCAACATCAGCGGCGGCGTCAACGCTTATATCGCTGGCGGCGACACGATCGATGTCGCGGGCGAAGTTTCGGTCAACGCCCAGTCTTCGGCCAACCCCACGTCGTCGGCCGAGGTCGGCCAGGGCGGCGCGGTATCGGTCGGCGTGATGACCTCCGAGGTCAATGTGACGAGCCAAACCTCGGCCTATATCGGCGACAACACGAATATCGTGAACGCCGGAAGCCTCGACGTGGAGGCGAGCGACACCACCACCGCGTCGGTCACGGGGACGGTGGCGGGCGGCGGCATCGGCGAGGGGCGCAGCGCCAATACGGTCGCGACGGTCGATCCCACGATCACCGCCTATATCGGGCAATATGTTCAGGCGAAGGTCGTCGGCGACGTGTCGGTGCTCGCAACGTCGATCCGGGCCCAGGGCAACGCGAACTCCACCGACAATGGCGGCGGCGGCGTGGACGTCGGCTTCGCGCAGGCGACCGTCAACGTCAA
>JAJXYV010000190.1 GCA_021780435.1 Pseudomonadota bacterium | reverse complement strand
CGCGTGAAACGCAGCCCCGGCAGCGCGAAGGGATCGACATGTTCGGTGAAGAGCCGCGCCGTTTCCTCGTCATAGCATTCAGGATGCTTGCGGAAAATTTCGGTCGCGGAGATCGCCATCGGCGAGTCGAGAAAGACGGGCATGGACGGCGGCAGCTTGTTCAGCTCCACCCCCTCGCGCAGGCAGAACAAGATGTCCTGCGCCCGCTCCAGCGCGAATGTGGGGATGATGACGACGCCGCCGCGCCGGAAGGATTCGTTCAGCGCCTCGTAGAATTCCGCCACCGTTGCTTCGAAGGGACGGTGCAGGCGGTCGCCATAGGTCGTCTCCATCACCGCGACATCGACATTGCCCGGCGGGTCGGGATCGCGCAGCAGAGGCCGCCCGGCGTTCCCGATATCCCCCGAAAACAGGATGCGGCGGACGAGGCCGTTTTCTTCCGCCTCGATCAGGACACTCGCCGAGCCGAGAATGTGGCCGGCGTCGAAAAAGGTCGCCCTTAAGTTTGGCGCGAGCTCGATCGTCCGGCCATAGGCCGCGACCCGTCCGAAACGGTCGAAGACGTCCATCGCGTCGAGCAGCGAATAGAGCGGCGCCTCCATCTCGCCATGCTCGCCGCGCCGTTCATGGAGGCGTGCGTGGAACCGCGCCTCCTCCTCCTGCAGATGGGCGGCGTCGAGCAGCACCAGGCGCGCCAATTCGCGCGTGGCGGCCGTCGCGACGATCTCGCCGGAAAAACCGCGCCGCACCAGCAGGGGCAGCCTTCCGCAATGGTCGAGATGGGCGTGGGTCAGCAGGACGAAATCGATCGCGCCCGCCGCGAAGCCGAAGGCTTGCGCATTTTCCTCCTCGATCCGCCGCCCGCCCTGATAGAGCCCGCAATCGACCAGGATTTTCCGTCCCGCCGCCTCCAGCAAGTGGCACGAGCCGGTGACGCCGCGATCCGCGCCGTGGAAGGATAGAAGCATCCCTGGTCCCCCCAATCATTCCTTCCGCGCGGCCCGTTCCCAGGCCAGCAGGGAATCGTGAATTTCCCGAGCGTCTTCCGCGAACCAGAACAGGTCGCGGTCCTCGCGGGCGATCACGCCCTCATCGACGAGGAAATCGAAATCCACCGCGCCGCGCCAGAACTCCCTGCCGACTAGGATGATCGGAATCGGGCGCATCACCCTCGTCTGGACGAGCGTCAGGACCTCGAACAATTCGTCGAACGTGCCATAGCCGCCGGGAAAGGCGACGAGCGCCCGCGCGCGTTGCAGGAAATGCAGCTTGCGCAGGGCGAAATAATGAAACTGGAAGCAAAGCTCCGGCGTGACATAGGGATTGGGATATTGCTCGTGGGGCAGCGCGATGTTGAGCCCGATGGTCTGCGCCCCGGCGTCGAAGGCGCCGCGGTTCGCCGCCTCCATGATCCCCGGCCCGCCTCCCGTCATCACAAGGGTCGTCGGCGGCTCGGCCCCGGCGTTGGCTTCGGACATCAGCCGGCAAAAATCCCGCGCCACGTCATAATAACGGCTCTTGGCGACAATCCGCTCGGCGACGGCGAACCGCGCCGCGAGGTCCGGCGCGGCCTTGGGCCCGCCCGCCGCCGCGAGCCGCGCGCAAGCCTCGTCCCGCCGACGGCGCGCCTCGGCGGGCTCGCAAATTCGCGTGCTGCCGAAGACCACGATCGTATGGACCACGCCGTGCTGCTCCAGCGTCAGCTCCGGTTTGAGGTAATCGAGCAGAAGGCGCAGTCCGCGCGTGTGGTCGCCCTGCAGGAAATCAGCGTCTAGCGCGGCCAGTCGGTAGGAGGGCGAGGCCATGATCCGCCGCACCCGCTCCGGCGCCTCGGGATCTTCAGCCGCAGGCTTCGGCTGACGGCACGGCAGGGGTTCTTTTCGGGCCTGGGGCGGCGCCGGGACCGGAATTTTCGGGTCGCTGTCGGATTTGTCGGGATTTTCGGTCACGTTCGCGACTCGTTCGGCTTCATCGCCGCGGAGTCTATCATTCCGGTCAGATTAGGCCATCATCGCCGCATCATCCCGCGATGGCGATCGATCCGGCCCAGAGGCGATGTCGAGGCTCCGCTCGACGTGGAGGCGCCTGCATGTGCGCGGCGCCTCCGGCGCCATCACGGAATGGCGACAAGGACTTCCGACGCCTTGATGACGGCGCTGGCGGTCTGGCCGACCTTGAGAGCGAGCTCATCGACCGCTTCGTTGGTGATCGACGCCGTGATGTGGAGCCCCTTGACGTCGATGACGACGTGCGAGGTGGTGGCGCCCTTCTTGATGTCGATGATCTTGCCTTCGAAAACATTGCGAGCGGAGATTTTCATCGGAATATCCTTTCCCTCAAAACTTGTCGCCGATCGAACGCCCGGTTGTCCTGAGCCGCTTTCGACGATCCAAGAGTTACGAGCGCGCCGCGCTCTCCTCAAGCTCAAAAACAAGGCAGTTCCCCGGCCGCCCGCAAGGCGGCCGCCGCGAGCCGTTCAGCCGCGGTTTTTGCCGGCCGACGTCATTCCCCTGGCTCGCCACGCCCGGCGTCCAGCGCGACCGATTTGACCTGGGCGAAGACTTTCATGCCTTCGACGAAGCGTAACTCCTCCCAGGATTTTCGGGTCATGCGCGACAGGAGCCTGGCGCCTTCGCCCTTCTCGCCAATCGCGACCGCCGCCATGACTTCAAACGCGTCGACGGGCTTCATCGTCACGACCCGGGCAGGAAGAATATTCAGGATTGAACTGCGGCCCGGCGCCTCGCGGGCGAGGCTGACCGAACTGGCGAGAATATGGACCCGACGCGTCTCGCCAACGTCAGCCGGCGGCGCGGGGGCGAGCAGGCGCCCGCCCGCGATCGCCACATCCAGCAAGCCGAACTCGGCGTCGAAAGCCTCGACCACGCCTTGCAGGCTGACAGCGGCTTCACGCGTCCGCGCCAAAGGCGATGACAGATCGCTCTGCACATCCGCCAGTGGTCCCGCGCCGACGACATGGCCATTCTCGATGAGGACGATCTGGTCGGCCAGACGCTCGACCTCCGCGATGTCATGGGTGATGTAGAAAATCGGCAGCGCGAAATGATCGCGCAGCTTTTCGATGAAGGGCAGGATCTCGCCCTTGGTCTTGCGGTCGAGCGCCGAAAGCGGTTCGTCCATCAGCACGACCTTGGGCTGGGTCAGGAGGGCGCGGCCAATGCCGACGCGCTGGCGCTCGCCGCCGGAAAGGTTGCGCGGCGCGCGCTCCAGCAAATGGCGGACGCCGAGCAGATCGACCACTTCATCGAAGTCGATCGCCGGCCGATCTCTCGGCTTTTCCTTCGCGGCGCCGAAGAGAAGGTTCTTGCGCACCGAAAGGTGCGGGAACAGGTTCGCCTCCTGAAACACATAGCCGAGCGACCGCTTGTGGGTCGGGACGAAGGTCCCGTCGGGCTTCTGCCAGATTTCGCCATCGATTTGGCAAAAGCCGTCCCGCACCCGGGTCAATCCGGCGATGCAGCGAATGACCGTGGTCTTGCCGCAGCCGGACGGGCCGAACAGGGCGGTCACGCCCTTCGCCGGCGCCGTGAAATCCACATCCAGGATGAAGTCGCCGAGAACATTGCGGAATTTCGCGTGAATTCCATGCGCCTCACTCATTCGCGCATCCTCGCGAAGCGTTTCTCGATCAGGATCATCGACAGGATCACGACGAAGGCGAATACGACCATTCCGCCGGCGAGAATATTGGCCTGCTCCCATTGCATGGCCTCGACGAAATCGAAGATCGCCGTGGACATGACGCGGGTGCGGCCGGGAATATTGCCGCCGATCATCAGCACCACGCCGAAATTGCCGACGGTATGGGAAAATCCGAGCACGGCGCCCGAGAGGATGCCGGGACTCGCCAAGGGCAGCGCCACGCGCCAGAAGGCCTGCCAGGGCGACGCCCGGAGCGTCGCCGCCGCCTCGAACGGCCGGTCGCCGACCGCCGCGAATGCGTTGCGGATCGGCTGCACGACCGTCGGCAGCGAGGCGATGACGCAGCCGATGACGAGGCCCGTGAAGGTGAAGGCCAGGGTGCGCCCGCCCCACAGGATCCCGGCGACGGCGGCGCCGGGACCGCCGGGCCCGAGCGCGATCAGGACATAGAAGCCGAGCACGGTCGCCGGCAGAACCATCGGCAGGGAGACGAGCGTCGCGACGATTTCCTTCCATTTCGCCTTGGAGCGCGCCAGCCACCAGGCGAGCGGCGTCGCGACGATCAGGAGCGTCAATGTCGAAACGGTCGCCAGTTCGAGCGTCAGCTTGACCGGCGACCATAATTGCCAAACATCATCCATGTGCGGTCACGGCATCGCATAGCCGAAGCGTTCGATGATCGCATGCGCCTCGGGGCCTTTGAGGAAGGCGAGGAAGGCCTTGGCGGCCTCGTCGTTCGCGCCGTTGTTCAGCAGGACGGCGTCCTGGCGGATGGGCGCATAAAGGGATTGAGGCACGAGCCAGAGCGTCCCCTCGTGATTGCCATACAATTGCGACAGCGCCACGAAGCCGACTTCGGCGTTCCTTGTGTCGACGAACTGGAAAGCCTGGGCGATGCTCGAGCCCTGAACAATCTTTGACTGGAGCGCGTCGGAAAGGCCGAGCGCCTGAATCGTCTCAATCGCTGCCGCGCCATAGGGCGCAGCCGTCGGATTGGCGATCGAAAGCCTGTTGAATTTCCCTGCCTTGAGCGCGGCTTCACCGTCGCTCACGTCGATCACCCGGCTCCACAGCGCCAGCTTGCCGATCGCATAGGTGAAGCGGCTGCCCGGAACAGCGAAACCTTGCTCGACCGCCAGCCGCGGCCGCTCGTCGTCCGCCGAAAGGAAAACTTCGAAGGGCGCGCCATGCGTGATCTGCGTGAAGAAGGCGCCGGAAGCGCCGGAGATCAGGATCGCCTCATGTCCCGTCTTCTCCTTGAACAGGACCGCAATTTCCCGCGCCGGCTCAATGAAATTGGCGGCGACCGCGACATGAGTCTGGCCAGCGAAAGCCGAACCGCCAAGAAAGGCCCAGAAGAGCCCGATAGCCGAAGCCAGCGCCTTCAATTTCATCATGCCCCCAGAGCAAAGACTTTCAAGATAATGCATGGTTGAAGCCGTCCAGCAACATCAATATGTTTTTTGATTACAAATTGCGCAACATGACCGTAACAGGCGGCAAAAGAACAAGAAACAGGCGCTCTGCAGGCGCGCTGGAGCCGCGGAGCGGTCACGAAAATTCAATCGCGGGCGAAAGCAGAGCGAGCGAATATATCCGCCAGCTTGCACGGATGCAGGCGAGGCGCCGGGCCAGCCGCGCGAAATGAACGCGGACCATCATTTTGTGGCGGTTACGCTTGTCATGGCAATGCGGCAGACGGATTCAGCCGATGCAACGATACGGATTGGCGCCCGCTCGACAAACCGCGCGCCGATCCCCAAATTGGACCGAGCGGCGTTTGGCGCGAGGTTGTTGCGATGCGGCGCGGGCTCCTGTTTCCCCTGGCCTTGCTGGCCGCCTTCCTTCTGGCGCCGCCGTTCGCACGCGCCGACCACGCCGCCGATCTGCGCGCCACGCTGGCGAAAATCCGCCTGCCGCCGGGCTTCCATATCGCGCTCTACGCCCTGGCGCCCGAAGCGCGCGGCCTTGCCCGTTCGCCCGATGGCGCGACGCTCATCGTCGGAACGTCGGGCGACAGGATCTATCGCGTCGCGCTCGGCGCCGATCAGGCGCGCGCGGTGGCGGTTTTCGCGCCGAAACAGAATTTCGTCATGCCGAACGGACCCTGCTTCGCTCCGGACGGAACCTTGTTCGTGGCCGCCTTCGACCGCATCGTGAGCTTCGCGCCGCGTCCTGGCGGCTGGGACGAGGATCATCCGCGGCTCGTCGTCCCGCCGGGCAAGCTGATCCCCGTCGACGAGAACAGCCTTGGCCACGGCTTGCGCGTGTGCCGGATCGGGCCTGATGGCAAGCTCTATGTGACGATTGGGCAGCCGACGAACGTCCCGACCAAAGCGCAGCAGGAGGTTTTCGCCCGATGGGGCATGGGCGGCATTGTGCGCGTCGACCGTGACGGCGCGAATAGAGAGATTTTCGCCAGCGGAATCCGCAACAGCGTCGGCATGGATTTCGAACCGGGAACCACGAACCTCTGGTTCACGGACAATCAGGTCGATGGGATGGGCGACGACATCCCGCCCGAGGAATTGAACAAGGCGCCGCGCCCGGGCCTGAATTTCGGCTTTCCCTGGTATGGCGGCGGCCAAGTCCGGACGCACGAATGGGCGGCGGAGACGCCCCCGTCCGATCTCGTCTTTCCCGAACTGGAGCTGAACGCCCATGCCGCCGACCTCGGGATGATCTTCTATCGCGGCACGGCTTTTCCGAAGGAATGGCGCGGCATTTTCATCGCCCAGCATGGCTCGTGGAACCGCAGCATTCCCATCGGCGCCCGGGTCATGTTCGTTCCCTTCCATGACGGGAAACCGGGCGCCGCCATCCCCTTCGCGGAAGGGTGGAACCAAGGCGCGACGCCTTACCTTGGCCGTCCGGTCGCCCTCGCCGAATTGCCGGACGGCTCGCTGATCGTCTCGGACGACCAGGAAGGCGCGCTCTATCGCATCTTTTACGACGGCAAATAGCTAGCGCCGGCCGCCGGCCATCGCCTCGGCCTCGGGCCGCGCGCGCAGGGCCAGCATGGCCCAGACGCCGAGGAAGGGGCCGATCGCCAGCGTGGCGAAGGCATAGCGCCAGCCGAGCGCCGCGACGGCGTCAGGCATGAGATGAATGCTGGCAAGCGTCAGCAGAAAGCCGAAACAGGTCTGGGCGGTGAGCATGGCGCCGCGCAGGCCGGGCTCGCATAATTCGACGGTCGAGGCGGAAAATTGGGCCGAATCCGCGATCACGCTGACGCCCCAGACGAATCCGACCGCCAGCACCGCCGCCGCCGAACCGCCGAAGGTGAAGCCGATCAGCAGGCAGCACAGGCCCGAAACCGCCATGGAGAGACTTGTAACAAGCGTGCGCCCGACCCGGTCGGCGAAGAAACCGCCCAGCAGCGCGCCGAAGGCGCCGGAAGCGACGATGAAAAAGGTCGCGAGCGCGGGAGGAAGCGGCGGCGCATCGCCATAGCGGGCGCGGAAACTCGCCGCGACGAAAGCGCCGATCCAGGCCCACATCGCGTAGAGCTCCCACATATGGCCGAAATAGCCGAAATTGGCGAGCCGCAGCGGCTGGGAGCGCCAGCCGAGCATGACATTGGACCAGCGGAACTCCGGGGCCCGCGCCACATTGGGGCCAAGGCCGATGAACCCCGCGAGCGCGGCGGCGATGAGCGCGCCGGCGCTGGCGAACAGAATCGGCGCCCGCCAGTCGAGCCCGCCAAAAGCCGCGGCGAGATGCGGCGAGGCCGAGCCCAGGGTCAGGGCCCCGACCAGCAGGCCGATCAGCAGGCCGAGGTCGCCACGCGCCCAGGTCGCAGCCATGGCCATTCCCACCGGATAGACGCCGGCGAGGCTGATCCCGGTCGCGAAACGTAAGGCCGGCGCGACGGGCGAGGTCGGCGGCAGCAGCGCCGCCGCCCCGGTGCACAAGGCCGCCACAAGCGCGGACAGTCGGAAAAGGCGGCGCTTGTCGATCCGGTCCGGAAGCGCGAGCAGCGCCGAGAAGAAGGCGCCGACGACAAAACCCGCCTGGACGCTGCTGGTGAGCAGCGCGGCGAAAAATGGACTGAGCGGATGCTGCGCCTTGATCGCGGCGATTGACGCGTTTGAGGCGAACCAGCAGGCCATGGCGGCGACCTGGCACAGCAGCAAAATGGCGAGCGAGCCGGTCCGGCCCAGTCTGGATTCCGTCATGTCCCCTCCCCGCGCGGCGTCGCCGTCGTCGTTTTCCCGATCAAATCGGAGGATCGCGCGTCGCGCAAGGCAAGCGCGGCCTTGCTTTGGAGCAATTGGCGCAACGTCCCGTTTCATGGCAATAGGAAGCGCTCGCGGGGAGGCAAGGCGTGGGGTCCGTTCTTTCGATCGAAAAGCTGACGAAGACCTATGACAATGGCTTCGCGGCGCTCAAAGGCGTCGATCTTTCGATCCGGCGCGGCGAAATCTTCGCCCTGCTCGGCCCGAACGGCGCGGGCAAGACGACTCTGATCGGCATTGTCTGCGGGCTTGTGCGCCTCAGTTCCGGCAAGGTCGTCGTGGACGGCGTCGACATTGCCGAAAATTATCGCGCGGCGCGGAAGAAGATCGGCCTCGTGCCGCAGGAACTTTCGGTCAACATGTTCGAATCTGTCTGGGAAAGCGTGAGCTTCTCGCGCGGGCTGTTCGGCAAGAAGGCCGATCCGGCGCATGTGGAGAAGGTGCTGCGCGACCTCTCGCTATGGGACAAGAAGGACGTCAATATTCGCGCCCTTTCGGGCGGCATGAAGCGCCGCGTGCTGATCGCCAAGGCCTTGGCTCACGAGCCGGAGATCCTGTTCCTCGACGAACCGACCGCCGGCGTCGACGTCGAATTGCGCCGCGACATGTGGGAAATGGTGCGCCATCTGCGGGAGAGCGGCGTCACCATCATCCTCACGACCCATTATATCGAGGAGGCCGAGGACATGGCCGACCGGATCGGCGTGATCAATCGCGGCGAGATCATCCTGGTCGAGGAAAAGCACGCTCTCATGCGCCGCCTCGGCCAGACCCGCATCTGCGTCACCCTGACCGAGAAGATGGATCACATTCCAGAGGGCTTGTTCGACCGCCCGCTCAGCCTGTCGCCCGACGGCGCCAGCCTGACCTTCATCCGGATGGGCGAGAACGACGGGAAGGATGACAGCCTGGCGCGGCTTTTGAAAAATCTGGTCGCACGGGGAATCGATTTCGCTTCGGTGACCTCCAGCCAATCCTCGCTCGAGGACATTTTCATCGATCTCGTGGGCAAAAGCCGATGAACCTTCCCGCCGTTCGCGCCATCTATTTCTTCGAGCTTGCCCGCTCCCGGCGCACCCTGTTCCAGAGCATCGCCTCGCCGGTCCTCTCCACGGCGCTCTATTTCATTGTCTTCGGCTCGGCGATCGGCTCGCGCATGCAGCCGATCGATGGCGTGACCTATGGCGCCTTTATCGTGCCGGGGCTGATCCTTCTCACGGTGCTGACAGAGAGCATATCAAACGCGTCTTTCGGCATTTACCTGCCGCGTTTCACCGGCACGATCTATGAAATTCTCTCGGCCCCGATCTCCGCCTTCGAGGTGATCCTGGGGTTTGTCGGCGCCGCCGCGACCAAATCGGTCATCCTCGGCCTCATCATCTTCTTCACCGCGCGGCTCTTCGTTTCCTTCGATCTGGTCCATCCGCTCTGGGCCTTGGGCTTTCTGGTCCTGATCTCGGTCGCGTTCGCCCTGTTCGGCTTCATTCTCGGCCTCTGGGCCGACGGCTTCGAAAAATTGCAGGTCATTCCGCTGATGGTGATCTCGCCGCTGACCTTTCTCGGCGGCACCTTCTATTCCATCGACATGCTGCCGCCCTTCTGGCGCAATGTCGCCCTGTTCAACCCGATCGTCTATCTGGTCGACGGCTTCCGCTGGGCCTTTTACGATATCGCCTCGGTGCGGCCAGAGATCAGTTTTGGCATGACCTTCGCCATGCTATCGGTTTGCGTCGCCATCGTCGCATGGGCCTTCAAGACCGGCTACCGGCTGCGCAGCTGAAGGGCGCAATCGATGCGGGCGACATCGTTCGCCTGTCGGCTTCGATCGAGGACCACACCGCTTGCGCCTGTTCGACTGTTTCACTTTCTTCAATGAGCTTGACCTTCTCGAATTGCGCCTGCGGTCGCTCCACGACACGGTCGATCATTTCGTGCTGGCGGAAGCGCCCGTGACGTTCCAGGGTCAGCCAAAGCCCCTGTTCTACAAGGAAAACGAGCGCCGTTTCCGCCCCTTCGCAAAGAAGATCATCCATGTCGTCGTCGATGACATGCCGGCGGGAGGCGATCATTGGGGACGCGAGTATCACCAGCGCAACGCCTTGAAACGCGGCTTGCAAAATGCGGCGCCCGACGACTATGTCCTCGTTTCCGACGTGGATGAACTGATTTCAAAAGAGGCGATCGCCGCCGCCTCCGCGCATGACGCGCTTTCCTTTTTCGAGCAACGGCTGGCGGTTTATTTCCTCGACTGGGAAGTCGTGGGCCGGCCGGACGGGCTGTGGACCAAGGCCTATGGCGCGCCGAAGCGCCTGATCGATCAAATCGAAAACCTGAGCACGCCGCGCGAGCAATGCCCGGCCTATTTTCGCAGCATCGGCCAGCCTTTCGATAATCCCGTCATTCCGGGCGCCGGATGGCATTTTTCCTGGATGGGCGGCGTCGATTCGATGCTTCGGAAGATCAATGCTATCGCGGATACGGCCGAAGGATTGCAGGTCTGGAAAAGTCCTGCGCGTTTGCGGGAGGCGATCGCCAGCAAAACCTTTTTCGCAGAAGGCGCGCGGCTCGTCAGCGTGGGATTGGAAGATCTGCCGCCGGTTGTGCAGGACAACAAAAATCAATTGCGGCTGAAAAACATGCTTTCAGACGAGGTTTCGCTGAACCTGAAAGATCGATTCCGTCGCAAGCTGCGGAAATTTGCCGCCCGGCTTTTTCCCGGCGGCTGACGCGCCGCAATGTCTTGAAAACCATTTCAAAAAAGAATGATAACGGGCGAACCGTCCGCCCAGCTTTTTCCGCGACGGAGGTTCGCAGCGAATCAGTCGCCCGACAACGAACTCTATCGCGTGGAGGACGCCGCAGCCGCCTGACGGCGGTAATGGCGGCGGCGGCCGCCGCAACCGCCGCGCAGGCCGCAATTGATATTCGGCCCAGCGGAATAGCCAATGACGCCGCCGGCGACGAGCCCCACCGGACCGAACACCAAGGCTCCGGCTCCGGCGCCGAGCACGCCATCGAGCACGCGATCGTCGGCATAGGCCTGCGCGCTCACGAGCGACATTCCGAGCGCCAGAACCGCGACGAGCGTTTTCTTGATCATGGTGCAATCTCCCCTGTCGCAGCCAGTGAACGGAACATATGGGTCAAAATAAGGCGGCGCGCCGGTCACCCCCCCTGTCCGCGCCCGGATGGAATCAGGCCGCGAGGTCGGCCACCACGGCGTCAAGCACCGGGAACCCTTCGGAAGTCACCCGAATACGGCCCTGCCTTGTATATTCCACCATGCCATTGGCGATCAAATCCGCGACGCGCGACGCTTCGAACCGCTTTCCAGTCAACGTCTGAAAACGCGCGGGGTCGATCCCCTCGGTGAGACGGAGGCCCATCAGCAGGAATTCATCGCCCTGCGCCTCTAGCGACAGGGCTTCGTCCTCGATTAGTCCAGTCCCTTCCGTCTCGACGACGGTCAGCCACATTTCCGGATGCGGCTCCGTCGCATGGGCCCGGCGCCCGCCATTGCCGGAAATGATCCGGCCATGCGCGCCGGGCCCGACGCCGACATATTCGCCATAGCGCCAGTAGATGAGATTGTGTCGGCTTTCGCAGCCCGGCCGGGCGTGGTTGGAGATCTCATAGGCCGGCATGCCGGCCTTGTCGGTGAGATCCTGGGTCACGTCCCAGAGGTCGCGGGCGACGTCCGCCTTGGGGATCTTCAGCTTTCCCGCGCGGTAAAGCTGCTCGAACATCGTGTCGGGCTCGATGGTCAGCTGATAGAGCGAGAGATGCTCCGGCGCGCGGGCGAGAGCCTCTTTCAACTCCTTCGCCCAAAGCTGCGGCGTCTGGCCGGGCCTGGCGTAGATCAAGTCGAAGGAGGTTCGCTCGAAAGTCGCCGCGGCGACGTCGAGCGCGCGGATCGCCTCCTCGGCGCTATGAAGCCGACCCAGCATTTTCAGGTCGACGTCGTTGAGCGCCTGGACGCCCAGCGAAACGCGATTGACCCCCGCCGCGCGATAGCCCCGGAAACGCCCGGCCTCGACGCTGGTCGGATTGGCCTCAAGGGTGATTTCCGCCTTGGGGTCGAGTTTCCACAGCCTGCCGATTGTCTGGATGATATCGCCGACCGTCTCCGGATCCATCAGCGACGGCGTGCCGCCGCCGAAGAAGATGGAGCGCACGATTCGCCCCTGCGTCAGGGCTGCGCGCTGCTTGAGCTCGGTGCGAATCGCGGCCAGATAGCGATCTTCATCGATTCCGCCACGGCGGACATGGCTGTTGAAGTCGCAATAAGGACATTTCGACAGGCAGAACGGCCAATGGACGTAAACGCCAAAGCCTGGGTCGGGAATCATGGGAGCAATGCTGGCCATGGCTCCTTATGCCATTTCTGGATTTTTCCGTCACGCCGCGCTTAACGAAATCTTCAGCTTGCTTGCGAAGCGGTTAACAAGGCCCGCGCCAGCATCTGGAAAGCGCGGGCGCGATGCGACAGAGCTTCCGAGCCATCAGCGGGAATCCCGTGCTTTTCCTCGGCGCTCATCTCGCCGAACGTGCGCTCGTGGCCATCGGGGGTAAAACAGGGATCATAGCCGAAACCCTTCGTTCCCCGCGTCGGGAACGTCAGATCGCCGAAGACCTTGCCCTCGAAAACCGCCTCGGAGCCGTCGGGCCAGGCGACCGCCAGGGCCGAGACGAAATGCGCGCGCCGCGATGGAGAGCCGGATTTTGCGACTTCGCTGTGAACGCGCGCCATGGCTGCGGCGAAATCTTTCGATTCGCCAGCCCAGCGCGCGGAAAAAACGCCTGGCGCGCCGCCCAAGACTTCCACGCAAAGACCGGAATCGTCGGCAAGGGCCGGAAGGCCCGAACCTTCCGCCGCAGCGCGGGCCTTGATCAAGGCGTTGGCGACGAAATCGGCGCCGGTTTCCTCCGGCTCGGCAAGACCGAGTTCGCCTGCAGAGACCGCCTCGACCCCATAGGGCGCGAGCAATTCGCGCATCTCGCGCAATTTCCCCGGATTGTGGCTGGCGATGACGATCTTGCCCGCGAGCTTGCTCTTCATGCGTCAATCGCCTGTTTCTGCAGATCGACCAGCAGCTTGACCCCGCCCCGCGCGAGCGCGAGAAGGGCCGTCAGCTCGTCTTCCGAAAAGACCGCGCCCTCGGCCGTGGCTTGAACCTCGACCAGACCGCCCGACCCCGTGATGACGAAATTGCCATCGGTGTGGGCGGACGAATCTTCAGCATAATCGAGATCGAGCACCGGCGCGCCTTGATATATGCCGCAGGACACCGCAGCGACATGATCCTTGAGCGGCATATCCTTGATCATGGAGCGGCCGCGCATCCATTTCAGACAGTCATGCAACGCGACCCAGGCGCCGGTGATCGCCGCCGTCCGCGTGCCGCCATCGGCCTGAAGGACGTCGCAGTCGATCGTGATCTGTCGCTCGCCGAGCGCCTGAAGATTCGTCACGGCGCGCAAGCTGCGGCCAATGAGGCGCTGGATCTCCTGGGTCCGGCCGGAAGGCTTGGCCGTCTCTCGCCGCGTGCGCGTGTGGGTCGCGCGCGGCAGCATGGCGTATTCCGCCGTGATCCAGCCTTTGCCCTGGCCGCGCAACCACATCGGCGGCTTGTCCTCGAGAGAGGCGGTGCAGAGCACATGGGTCTCGCCGAATTTCACGAGGCAGGAGCCTTCGGCATAGCGTGCGACATTGCGTTGGAGCGAAACGGGACGCATGGCGTCCGGCGCGCGGTTCGAGGGGCGCATCTTTTCTCCTTGAAAGTTTGTCGTCGCTTTTATCGGCTTGCGGCGCTGGCGCAAGAGGGGAGCGAATTCAGAGGATGGCCGCGCTGACCCTCGCGACTGATTTGGTGATTGCATCCAAAACAACGCGATTGGGAAGCCGCGAAGCGCGCGATTGTCGCCGGGCTTGCCCAGAAACCTCCGCGTCGCGCCCTTCCCGTCTCGGTTGCGCGCTGGCGCAAGCCACGCGCCATGCTCCGGACTCACGAACCGACTACGACGCCATTTCATTAATCATCGTATATTTCATGTATATTATCACGAAATGAAAATTTTCGTATGTATTTCAATATCGAAAAAGCAAAACATCGATATTCTAAATTTATTTTTAGTTTCCGTGACATTGCCAGCGCTCAAGCGCCTCGCTGGATCCCGTCCACAAAGCGACCTGTTCAGTCACCGACGATCCACGTTCACGCGCCATCGTCTTACGATGCGACAAACGCCTGCAGCACCGCACAAAAGACAAGGACAAATCAGATAGATAATCTTGTGCGCTGCATCTTAAATTGCCAAATCCTCTCCACCGATCACTGATTTTGCAGATAAATTGAGCGATCTGACCTATTTCTCGACAACTCGCCGGCAATTTAAACATCGCGGTCAAGGCCCTTCGGAAATTACCGAGACGTGACCGGCAAGATTTGACCACCTGCGATGCGTCTCACCATTTTTGATATATATCAATGCACTAGACGCATGCCTCAGGGCGCAATTCAGTCATGTCGTTGCGTCACCCCGAATTTTTGCCGAAGCTGGACCTGTTTTTACTTGTCTTTGCGTCACGTTTCAGGTTACCTAACGTTAAGTTGGAAACGGCAAGGCGAAGCATGTCTCGCATTCCTTGAGCCAGCCGGAACGACGCATTGGGGGCGGGCGTGGCAGGTGACGCGACAAGAGAGCGGGAGGCGACCCTCGGCGTAGACCGCGGCCTTTTCCTGCTTCGTTACGTTTCGGGCGCTCTTGGCGG
>JAJXYV010000005.1 GCA_021780435.1 Pseudomonadota bacterium | reverse complement strand
TGGCCGAGCGCGTCGAGAACCAGCAGCGAGGACAGGATCGACAGCGGGATCGAAATCGCGATGATGAGCGTGGCGCGCCAATTGCCGAGAAAGAGCAGGATCAACGCGGCGGTGAGGCCGGCGGCGATCAGGGCTTCGCGCAGAACGCCGGAAATGGCGGCCCGGACATAGACCGACTGGTCGAACAGGGCGCGGACGCTGATGCCCTGCGGCAGCTGCTTTTCCGCGCGCGGCAGGGTTTCCTTCAGGTTCTGCACGATGCGCAGCGTCGAGGCCGATCCGTTCTTGATGATCGACATCAGCACGCCGCGCACCCCGTCCAGCCGGACGATATTGGTCTGCGGCGTGAAGCCGTCGCGCACATGGGCGACTTCGCGCAGATAGGTGAGCGCGCCGTTGAGGGTGCGAACGGGAAGATTGTTGAGGCCTTCGATCGTCTGCGGCGCGCCATTGAGGGTGACGGCGAATTCCGTCGGTCCCATTTTCGCCGTTCCCGAAGGCAGGATCAGGTTCTGGGCGTTGACGGCATTGACGACGTCGAGCGGCGTCAGGCCTTTGGAGAGCAGCGCGGCATTGTCGATATCGACCGAAATGATGCGCTGCTTGCCGCCAAAGGGAAAGGGAATGGCGACGCCGGGGATGGTGATCAGTTGCGGGCGAAGGGCGTTGAACGCGGCGTCGAAAACAGCCTGTTCCGGAAGGGTGGGGCTGGAAAGGGCGAGCTGGATCACGGGAATGGCGGAGGCCGAATAAGTGATGATCAGCGGCGAGGTCGTGCCCGGCGGCAACAGTTTGAGCATGACCTGTTCGCTCGCCAGCGTCTGGGCGATCGCCGTGCCGATATTGGCGCCAGGCTGAAAGAAGATCTTGATGATCCCGATGCTGTTGTAGGATTGCGACTCGACATGTTCGATATCGTTGACGGTGGTCGTCAGGATGCGCTCGGCGGGCCCGGTGATCCGATCGCCCATGTCCTGGGCGACCAGGCCCGAATAGTTCCAGATGATGCTGATGACCGGGATGTTGATGTCCGGCAGGATGTCTGTCGGCATCGTCAGCAGCATGTAGGGCGTGGCGAGAATGATGGTCAGCGCCATGACCAGAAATGTATAGGGGCGCTGCAGCGCTACTCTGACGATCCACATGTCGAAGACAAAATCCGAAGCGCGGCTGAAGCGCCGCCCGCTGGCGCCTTATAGCAGCAAGAGACGGCGCGCCGCCAATGACGAGCCGCTTGCCAGCTTGCGTCGCCGCCCATCCGCCTTTGCGCCGACGCGTCAATTGCGCATGAGGAAACGGAAAATCGCGGGAAAAAGGCGGGAATAAGGCGGTCGCAGGAAGATTTTCGGGTCGATGGGCCCCTGGTGGTAGACAGCGCGTCGATGCGAGAAGGTCTGGAAGCCGGTCTCGCCGTGATAGGCGCCGAGGCCCGACGGCCCGACGCCGCCGAAAGGCAGGTCCTCGATGACGAAATGGGTGAGCGCGTCGTTGACGGTGACGCCGCCGGAATGGGTGCCGGCCAGAACCCTTTCGCGATGTTCGGTCAGGACGCCGAAATAATAGAGCGCCAGCGGCCGCGGGCGCGAAGCGATGAATTCGATGGCCTCGTCGAGCTTGTCATAGGCCTTCACCGGCAGGATCGGGCCGAAGATTTCCTCGCGCATGACGGTGAGCCGGTCGTCGGGCTCGATCACCAGCGTCGGCGCGAGCTTGTGCTCCGCCGCCATCTCGCCCTCGGTTGCGGGATCGATGGAGACGATCCGCGCCCCGGCCTCGCGCGCCTCGGCAAGCGCTTCAGCGAGGCGGGCGTAGTGGCGGTCATTGAGAATGGCGGTGTAGTCGGCGTTGCGGCGCAGGTTCGGATAGAGTTTGCGCACCGCCGCGCTATAGGCGGTCACGAAATCCTCGAGTCTTTCGCGCGGGACCAGGACGTAATCGGGGGCGATGCATGTCTGGCCGGCGTTGAACAGCTTGCCGTTCGCGATCCGCAGCGCGGCCTCGGGCATTTTGGCGTCCGGACCGATGACGCACGGAGATTTTCCGCCGAGCTCCAGGGTTACGGGCGTGAGATTTTGCGCCGCCGCCAGCATCACCTTCCGGCCGACGGCGGTCGAGCCGGTGAAGAACAGGTGGTCGAAGGGCAGGCCGGCGAAGGCGGCGCCGACCTCCGCGTCGCCTTGCACAACCGCGACCTTTTCTTCCGGAAAGAGCGCGCCGAGCATTTTTGCGAGGAGCGCCGAAGTGCGCGGCGTGAGCTCCGACGGCTTCAGCATGACGCGGTTGCCGGCGGCGAGCGCCGCCACCAGAGGCGCCAGAGCCAGATTGACCGGATAGTTCCAGGGCGCGATGATTCCGATCACGCCAAGCGGCTGGACGAGGATTTCCGCGCGGCTCGGCCGGAATTCGAGGCCGACGGGAACGCGCTTCGGTTTCATCCAGCGCGGCAGATGTTTCAGGGCGTGACGCGCCGCGGCATGAACGGGCCAGACTTCCGCCAGCAGGGTTTCGTGACGCGCCCGGCCGCCGAAATCGGCGGAAATGGCCCCGGAAATCGCATGGGCCTGCCGCTTCAGCGCGTCGCGCAGCCGGGTGATGTCGGCGCGGCGCTGTTCGACCGTGGGCGCGCCTTCCGCCGCGAAGGCGTGTCTTTGCCGTTTCAGGATCTCGGCCAGGCTCTCGGGCGCCGCCGCACTATTTTCAACCGCCATCGAGACGCTCCCCGCAAGGCGGGGGCGACTATAGCAGAATGGCGACTTTTGACGAGCGACGCCGGAGTCAGCCGAACTTGAACAGGATGCCGTAGCCGCCCCGCGGATAGTTCCAGGTAATGTCGCCGGACTCCTCGCACAGCACCCGGCAGGTGCCGCATTCGAGGCAGCCGTCGGCGGTCAGTTCGACCTGGCCGGATTCGGCCTGCGAATAGCAGCCGGCCGGGCAGAGATGGGTCATCGCCAGCAGGTTCTTCGACGGCTTCTCATGCGGCGTGATGCGGATGTGGGGCTGGCCGGAATCGACCATGTAGCGGTTCTGGAAGAGCTTTTCCTCAACCTTCTGGAACTGGCCTTCGAGTGACATGGACATCTCCCTGTACGGATATGAAAATGCATTCCAATCTGGACGGCGGCCCCTTCCCTTGACGGGGAGGGGCAGGGGTGGGGTAATGTCCCGTCACGTTCTCGCGGCGGGTTTCCCCACCTTGACCCTCCCCACGAGGGGGAGGGAAGGGGTGCGCGTCAGCGCCAGGCGCGGGCGAGGCGGAAGGCGTCGCCGATCAGACCGAACGTGCCGCGCGCCTTGCGGAAGCGGCTGACCGTGTCCTTTTCCTTGTCGATCTTGGGCTTGCCGTCGACGCGGACGAAATTCTCCATCGCCTTGGAAACAAGCTGCGGATAGGTGAGGAACAGGTTCTGGGCCTGGGTGTGAAGAAGCTCGGGCATGTCCTTGTACTTCTTCAGGTCCTTGAGGACGAAGCTCTCCTCCAGCATCTTCTTGTAAAGAGCGAGGTTCGCGGCGGTCGTCGGCTCGCGTCGCGACTTGAGCTGGAAGATCGCCTCGCCCGCGATGCGGCCCGAGGTCATGGCGAGGTTGGAGCCTTCGCGGTGCACGGCGTTGTTGAGCTGGCCGGCGTCGCCGCAGATCACCCAGCCGTCGCCGAACAATTGCGGGATGGCCTTGTAGCCGCCTTCGGGGATGAGATGGGCGGCATATTCCTTGACCTCGGAGCCCGCGATCAGCGGGGCGACCGACGGGTGCTTCTTGAAGGCGTCGAGCAGTTGCGACGGCGAAGTCTCGTTTTCGGCGAAATCCGAAACCAGGCAGCCGATGCCGACCGAAATGCTTTCCTTGTTGGTGTAGATGAAGCCCATGCCGGTCATGCCGTTCGAGATCGTGCCGGCGGCCTCGATCACCGCGCCCTCGTCGCCCTTGATGTTGAAGCGCTGCTCGATGACTTCGGTCGGCAGGAAGTGCATTTCCTTGACCGCGAGCGCGACCTGCGAGGCGACGGGACGCGGACGCAATTCCGAACGCGTGCCGAGCAGGCCGTTGACGCCCTCCGCCAGTACGACGACATCGGCGTGGATAGGCCCGCCGGAGCGGTCGGTGCGTACGCCCACGACCTTGCCATAGGCGTCGCGGATCAGTTCGATCGCGGTCGTCTCGC
Source organism: Pseudomonadota bacterium (assembly GCA_021780435.1). Lineage (GTDB taxonomy): Bacteria > Pseudomonadota > Alphaproteobacteria > Rhizobiales > Beijerinckiaceae > Rhodoblastus. The sequence goes on along the minus strand of JAJXYV010000005.1, from coordinate 10,617 downwards.
ACAGCAGGATCGCGCCCTTCTCCTGGGCCTGCCGGGCGAACCAGCGGTCGAACTGCGAGCGGATGATCGTGTAGCGGTTCGGCTTCTCCTCGTTGAAGTCGTCGTTCCGGTAATGCATTCCGGTATGCGCCTTGTCGGTCATGAACCAGAAGCGCTGTTCGATGAGGCGGCGCTCAAGCGGCGCCTCGTTGCGGAATTCCGGAATGATCTTTTCGAGCATGTCGGCGTAGAGAATGCCGCCCTGCACGTTCTTGGAGCCCGGATATTCGCCGCGCTCGAGCTGGAGAACCTTGAGGCCGCGCGAGGCCATCGTAAAGGCGGCGGCGTTGCCGGCCATGCCGGCGCCGATGACGATCGCGTCGAATTTTTCGTCGATCATTGTCTTCGTTCCCTGCAATTAGCCGGCGAGCCGGTCGTTGGAATGGGGCGAGAACTTCTTGCGGAACGCCTCGGTGAGGGCGGGGAGGAAGCGGATCGCGTCGGTGACGATGCCGAGATGGGCGAAATCCATGATCGGCGCGTTCTTGTCGGTGTTGATCGCGACGATCAGGTCGGCGCCCTCCACGCCGACGCGATGCTGGATCGCGCCGGAAATGCCCGCGGCGATATAGAGCTTCGGCCGGATCGTCTTGCCGGTCTGGCCGATCTGGCGGTCGGAGGTTACCCAGCCTTTCTGGATCAGCGGCCGCGAGGCGCCGAATTCCGCGCCGAGCACCGCGGCGAGGTTCTTCACGAGCTGGAAGTTTTCCGGGCTTTGCAGGCCCATGCCGCCGGCGACCACCACATCCGCGAAGGCGAGGTTCGACTTGTTGGAGTCGCGGTCCGGGATGAAGCTCAGGATTTTCGTGATGATGTCGGATTCCTGCAGATCGACGCTGAACGGCGCGATGCGGCCCTCGCGGCCTTCCTGGCGCGGCGGCATGGCCATGACGCGCGGGCGGACGGTCGCCATCTGCGGGCGATAGTTCAGGGTGTAGATCGTGCAGAGCAGGGAGCCGCCGAAGGTCGGGCGGGTCGCGGCGAGCGACTTGTCGTCGTCGACGTTGAGTTCGGTGCAGTCGGCGGTGAGGCCCGTCAGCAATGTGGTGGCGACCGAGCCGGCGAGGTCGCGGCCGAGCGTGGTCGCGCCGAGCAGCAGGATCTCCGGCTTGTGCGCATTGACCAGTTGCGTCAGCCCTCTGGAAAAAGGCTCGTTGCGGTAATCGGCGAGGACCGGGTTCTCGACGATGTAGCAGAGGTCGGCGCCATAGGCGAAGGCTTCCTTCGCGGCGCGTTTTACGTCCTCGCCAGGCGCGCCCATGACCACGCCAGCGAGTTCGACACCGAGCTTGTCGGCAAGCTTGCGGCCTTCGCCGAGCAGTTCGAACGAGACCGGATGGACGATTCCGCGCTCCATTTCCATGAAGACCCAGACGTGCTTGTGGTCGCGAAATTTCTCCGGCAGCTCCTTCTTCATCGAAGCGCGGCTGCCTGCCGTCTGCGGCGCGGGTTTCTGGTCGCTCATGTTCCCATCCTCAAAGCATCAAAGCGTTTTTCAAGCGAAGTGGATGCCGGTTCGCGTCAAGAAAACGCGTCAAAACAATGGCGTCGGCGGCGTCAGAATCCTGAAGCGAGCTTGGCCATGTCGGCCTCGAGCGTCGGGGCCTTGGCGAAGATCGCTTCGATGAAAGCGTCGGCGGTTTCGGCGGGCGTCGCGGCGATCTCGACGAGGGCCGCCTTTTCGGCGCGCGCCTGTGGCGCGAAGACCCGCTTCACCACGGTTGGCGAGCCCCGCAGGCCGCACAGGGTCAGATCCTCGATTCCGGCGTCCTTGGCGCTCCATGTGACGATTTCCGCGCGGGCGGCGCGCAAGGCGTCGTCGATCTTGCCGCGGCGTACGACATTCGAACCTTCCAGCATGGTGATCATGCAGGGAAGCTGCGACTTCAAAACTTGCGTGCCGCCCTCGGAGCGGCGCTCCAGTGTGATCGTGCGGTTTTCCTGATCGATTTCGGTGAGCGCCGAAACATAGGTGAGTTGGAGCAGGTCGAGGCGCTTGGCGATGCCGGGGCCGACTTGGGCGGTGTCGCCGTCGATGGTCTGCTTGCCGGCGAAAACGATGTCGGGCTTGCCGAATGTTTCGCCGATCTTGCGGATCGCCTGGGCCAAAGCATAGGTCGTCGCCAGCGTGTCGGAACCGGCGAAGAAACGGTCGGTCAGCAGCACCGCGCGATCGGCGCCGATGGTCAGCGCCTTGCGCAGCGAGTCCGCCGCCATCGGCGGGCCCATGGTCAGCACCGTGACTGCGCCGCCGACCTTGTCGCGAAGGCGCAGGGCTTCCTCGAGCGAGAACAGGTCGTAGGGATTGATGATCGTGGGCACGCCTTGCCGCATGATCGTATTGGTCACCGGATGGACGCGGATCTGCGCCGAGTCCGGAACCTGTTTGATGCAGACGACAAAATGCATAAGAGCCTCCGGCGGTTTCTTCCGCGACTTGGAAGGACGTTTTGCAGGAACGACCCGGAAATGAGGAACGCCCGATTTCGCGGCAGGCGTCGCAAGCTCCGTACCAAAAGAATTTTCTGCAGTTAAAATATTGAAATTAAATAATTAACAGCCAAGGCTCCTTTCGCGCAGAGAGCGCCCAGGGAACGAAGCTGTCGACAATCCGACAGAAGTGTTCGAAGGCGCTTTGGCAAAAAGTGGCAAGTTTGTCCGGCGCGCGCCTTTTTGTCGGTCATGGGCGCGATTCGGTCTTTCTTTCGTGGGCGCGCGCGCGAACTTCCGGATCCTCGTCGTTGACCAGCCGGATGGCGATGTCCCGCGGGGCGCGGTCCGCGACGACGAAGCGGACGCGCAGGTCCGGGTCGTTGATCAAGGCGCCGAGCGCCTCCGGCGGAACGCGTTCCGCCGCCTCGCGCCGCACCACCGCGTCGTCGTCATGCATCAGGCCGAACAGGCGCTCCGGCGGCAGGCGGCCGACCAGATAGCGGCGCACGGTTGCGGAGGGATCGGCGCACAGGATCGGCAGCAGGGACGGATCGAGCCGCCGCGCTACAGTGAGGCGGACATGCTCGTCCTCGTCATGGGCCATGGCGACGAGATCGGCGCCTTCGAGACGCAGCGCGCAGGCGATGCGCACGGCGCGGTCCTTGTCCTTGCTCATCTCGCGCACCCGCGCGATCGGCAGGCGCAGGGCGGCCATCGCGCGCACCTCGGGTTCGCGGTCCTTCATCAGCCGCGCGACCTGGAAGGGATTGGCGTATTTCGCCGCCAGCGCCCGCACCTCGAAATAGAGATGGTCGAGGTACTCGCCGGCGAGCGCCGAATTCTGGGCGAAAAAGCGGTCGATACGCTTCGAGCGCTTGTCGCGCACACAGATGCGACCCAGCACGCAGCGGCCGCCGGCGCGCAATTCCTTGTGCGGGCAATCCTGGCAGGAGAACGGCCGGCCGGTCCAGTCGGTCGCGGCCTCGGTCTCGTCCGTCGTCGCCATGCTCCGTCTCTCGATGTCGCGTTGCGCGCTGTGGGTGCAAGGGACGCGCCAGTTTTCACGACAAAAAAGCGCACGGGCTTGCGCCCGCGCGCCGAGTTTTCGGGAGAAGCGTCCCGAAGTCAGAATCTCTTGATGTCGATGTTCTGCTTGCGCAGGGCGTAGCCGATCTGGCGCGGCGTGAGCCCCAGAAGACGGGCGGCTTTGGCCTGAACCCAGCCCGTCTTGTCGAGCGCCTCGATCAGGCGTTCGCGTTCACTTTTTGTCGGATGGACGACGGGGCAGTTGTCGGGCGCGGGACATTCATGCGGCAGGCCACGCTCCATCGCTTCCAGAGCATGATCGGCGCAGGCGCTTGCGGCGGCCTCGACATTGGTCGGCGCGGCGAAGGCTTCGCTCACCGGCGGCAGGGCGGCCGGCGCCACGGCGGCCGGGGCTTTCGGTCTGGGCTGCGCCGTCACCGGGGGCATGGTCGGCTGGGCCTGCGGATGCGGGTGGACGCCGACGAGATTGTTGTGGCCTTTCCACAATGTCGAAGACAGACAGCAGCCCTGCCAGCACGCGAGGTCGGATTCGACAATCTCGTGGCCGACCGCCAGCGTCGCAGTGCGGCGGACGCAATTTTCAAGCTCACGCACATTGCCAGGGAAGGCGCAGTTTTCGATGATTTCCAGCGCCCGCTCCGAGAAGGCGTGATCGACGCCGTTCTCCTGCGCGAATTGATCGAGGAATTTCTTGGCGAGCAGGACGATGTCGCCGGGCCGCTCGCGCAAGGGCGGGGTCACCAGCGTGACGACATTGATGCGGTAGTAAAGGTCGGCCCGGAAGTCGCCGCGCGCCACGGCCTCTTCGAGATTGCGGTTGGTGGCGCAGACGATGCGGACGTCGACCTTCAATGTTTTGGTCCCGCCGACGCGCTCGAACTCGCCCTCCTGCAGCACACGCAGCAGCTTGGCCTGGAAGGAGGCGGAAATTTCGCCGATTTCATCGAGGAACAGGGTGCCGCCATTGGCGAGTTCGAAACGGCCGATGCGCTGGTTGACCGCGCCGGTGAACGAGCCCTTTTCGTGGCCGAACAATTCGGATTCGATCACGCTTTCCGGGAGGGCCGCGCAGTTGACCTTGACGAACGGCCCTTTCGCGCGTGGCGAATTTTCGTGAATGGCGCGCGCGAAAAGCTCCTTTCCGGTGCCGGTCTCGCCGCGCAGCAGCACGGTGGCGTTGGAGCGCGCGGCGATTTCGATGCGCTGGAGCAGGGTCCTGATCGCCGGGCTTTCGCCGACGATGAAATCGGACTTTCCGCGCGGCGTGGGCTTCGGCGCGTGATGGCGGACATCCGTCAGCTCCTTTTCGAGCCGATGCTGCTCCTTGATCAGGCGGTCGCGGTCGCGGGCGATCAGCGCGTGCATGCGCATGGCCTGCCCGACGAGGTTGGCGACCATGGTCAACATGCGCACGTCGTCCTCGAGGCGGAAGTCGAGCTTGTTGTTCCACTCGCGATCGACAGTCAGGGTTCCCCTGGAGACGCCGTCGACCTTGATCGGCACGCCAAGGAAGGAAACCTTGGTCATCGGCGGCAGCAGATGACGATAGGCGGTGCCGGTGAAATAGGGATGGCTGGCGATGTCCTCGATCACCAGCGGCACGCCAGTGGCGACGATATGATCGATGACCTTTTGCGGCAGGAGGGTCTTGGCGCCGTTGGGCTTGGTCGACGCGTCGGACGAGGCGGTGATTTCGGGCTCGCCGTCGTCATCGAGCGCCAGAATGAAGCCGCGTCGCATCTGCATGAAGGAGGACAGCACGGCGATCACCGCGCCGAGCGTCCGATCGAGCGATTGCGCGCCGGTCAGGATTTTGGAGATTTCATAAACCCCGGCCAGGGCGACGTCCTTGTAGGCCGGGGTGTAAAGCACCTTGTCTGTTGCAGCCATCATGCGGCTCCCGATCAATTGGCGCAGCCCCGAAAGATCGTCTTCTCCACGCAAAAGGGCGCAAGATCGCGGACGGAAGGCGTCACATCCACGTTTGTCCGCCACATCCGACATGATGCGGCTTCAATCGCCTATTTGCTTTAGAATAAGCCCGCGAAGTCAGCTTTGGAACGCCAAAAAACAAGCAAGATCAACGAGAGACGCTCATTTTTGTCGCAACATGAACAAAAAGGACGCTCTTTTTGAACCGTTCCAGAAATACGGTTAAAAACCAGCGGAAAATTGGTTTTTATTGGGCGCCGATGCGCACGGAAACGTCGCGCGGCGGCGCGTGATAGGGCGCCGACGTCACGAGAATGTCGGCGCCGGAAAGCGCGTAATCCCGGGCGTTGGCGGCGTTCACACCGCCGGCCGCGGCGATCGCCGGTGGCCGCGCCAGAACGCGGGTCGCCGCGACCAGTTCGGCGATCGATGCGGGAGAGAACTTTTCGGCCTGGATCACGTCGAATCCCGCCTGCGCGGCCGCCAGTCCCTCGGCGACGCTCGTCACCTCGATGATGAGCTTCTTCTCAGGCGCCGCCCGCCTCATCCGCGCCGCGACTTCGGCGAGCGATTCGTGCATCAGAAAAGCGCGATGCTCGGGAAAGACAAGAATCGTTTCGGAAAGGCCGAGCCGATGCATGATCGCGCCGCCGGCCTTGACGGCGGCGACCGCGAAATGTTTGACGCCGGGCGCGTTCTTCCTCGTGCAGGCGATACAAATTCCGGGTGAAGCGGCGCGCGCGGCCTCGACAATGGAGCGCGCCGCGGTCGCGACGCCAGCCCAGGTTTCGATCAAGGTCTGCGCGACCTTCCAGCCGCGCAGCAAGGCGCCGGCGGATCCTTCGGCGCGCAGGATTTCCGCGCCGGTGTCGAGCCTCTGGCCATCTTCGGCGCAAAGCGTGACCTTCGCGCCGGCGAATTCCAGAATATAGCCGGCGTCGGCGGTCAGCGCGGCGACCATCGGCTCACGCGCGGTGAATCGCATCTGGCCGGGCCGGTCCGTGATTCCGAGCGTGTCGGTGGTGAGATCGCCATGCGGCGCGTCGTCGAAAAGCAGGCGCTCAAGTCGCGCGCGGGAAATCTGCGGGGGCATCGAAAGAATTGGGCTCAGGGGCGGGTGTGCGCGAAACATGGCGCGCGTTTGCGGCGCTTTTGCGTTTCGCGGATCGCGGCCAGCGTCGCATCGGCAATCCGGCGGCCGCGCGAGTCAAGCCCTCGCCACTTACCGCGCCGTCCTCGGGGATCGACCTCGACCAGGCTGGCGCCGGCCCGAATGAAATGACCGTCGCGCGCGAGGCCGCGCAAGACGCCGTCGAGCGGCGCGCGGATCGTTGAATAGCCAAGCTTGCCGAGGGTTTCGCCGCTGAGGACGGGAGCGCCGACGTCAAGCGACGTGTGCCAGACGCCGTCGCAGATCGCGCGAATGCAGCGTTCGTCGGCCGCGCCGCCGAGGGGATCGGGCGCGCCTTCCGGACCGCCGGTCGATCCCTCGGTGAGGATCGTCCCGCAATGTTCTCGATTGGTTTCGATCGCGACGTCGCAATTTCCGCCAACGGTGAATCCGGGCCCGAGACCGATCGCCAGCCCAACGAAATAGCGAAAATCCGGCGTCACGACGCGCTCCTGCATTCGGGCGTCGATCAGCACGGCGATGTGGCGCAAGGCGAGCAGATCGCAAATCTGCAGGGGCGTCACCGCGACGCAATGGCGCAGGGCGGCCGCGTCCGCGATCTCCAGCGCATTTTCGGCGCGCCGCGCCATCACGCCCTGAATGACGAGGTCGTCGTCGAACAGGGCGTCATGGAAGGCCATGCCGCGCCGGATGACCGGCGCGGCCAGGTCGTGGCTGAGGATGACGCTGAAACGGGCTCGGCGCAGTTTCACCGCGACGGCGGTGGCGACCTCGTTCGTTCCGAGCACGACGGCCAGCGGTTCGGCCGAACTGGCGAAAAAAGCGGCAAATTGCGTCGCGCTCATGCCTCGCCTCCCGTTTTTTATCAATAGCGGCGCGTTCGTGAAGCTTGTTGCGAGGTCAAGCAGAAGTCGGGCCACTGCAAATCGGACGCCAAACAGGCTGCGTGAGCGTTTTTTGCCTTTCGGGCGAAACCTTTTTGTCAAAATGTGACGCATGCGCGTCGCGGATGGGACGCGCCGTGTCGCAGGCTCAGTCAGGCCGCGTGGTCTCGGCGACGGCCTCGAAGCCTTCGAACTGTGGCGGACCGAGATAGAGTCCTTGGGTTTTCGGGGCGCCGGAATGGGCGCGCCGGAAGGCTTCGGAGCGGGTCCAGTCCTCGAAATGCTGGCGGCTCTCCCAAATCGTGTGGGAGACGAAGAGCGTCGCGGCGTCGTCGCTCGGTCCACGCAGGAGGTGGAATACGACGAAGCCCGGCATCGACGGCAGGTCGCTCTGGCGGTTGCGCCAGACCTCTTCGAATTCAGCTTCGCGTCCGCGCGCGACGCGAAAGCGGTTCATGGCGATGAACGTCATCTGCAATTCCGATCAGCCGCGCCGGGCCAGGGATCGCAAAAAGCCCTGGGCTTCGTCATTGAGTTCGCGATCGACGGCGGGCGCCATTTTCAGGAGCACATTGGCGACAAAAGGCTCGTCGTTGCGGGGCTCGTCGAGGACCTCGCGCAGAACAGGCACATTGTCCTCGATATGATGAAGGAAAGCGACGCCTTTTTCCAGCGTCTCGCTCCATCTGCCGCGCATCCAGAGGGCGAGCGGATAGATGATTTCCTGCGGAAAGTTGGATTTGCGCGCCTTTTCGAGAAAGCGCAAGCCGGTGGTCCAGTTCTCGGCCGCCCGCATCGGCGGCGGCGACGGCTCGCCGTTCAGCATTTTCTGCGCCGCCTGCCCGACATGGTCTTCCAGCGACATCGGCTCGACGATCGCCGAGCGGAAGCTCCACAAGGCGACGGCGCCGGGGAAATCGTCTCCGTAAAGCTCTCTCAGCCCCCGTTCGACCGCGTCGATCGCCGCCTTGTCGCCCTTGAGCGACGCCGTCATGCAGAAGGCGAACAGCGCATCCTTTGCGACATGGAGCACCCCGCCGCTCTTGAGTTGCTGCGGCGTCAGGGCCGGCGTGGCGCTGTCCGCCGGCGGCTTCGCGGCTCCCGCGCGCAGGGCGCTGATGAAGGCGGTGATTTCCAGCCAGCGGGGAAAAGCCGCGACAAAGGCTTCCGGATCGACATGGACCACGGCAAGATTGATCGCCTGCTTGCGCCGGATGAGTTCGGCATTGTCCGTCATTGGCATGCTCCTCGATCAATCGCCGGTGATCACGATTTCCGGCGTATCCGAATCCGGCAGGTCGAGCCCGTCTTCCTCGGCGAGTTCGACTCCCGCGACGCAGACATCGCCGTCGTCGACCACGATCCGAATCGGGGCGAGCGCCTTGCCCTGGCACGGGCCAGAAAAACATTTGCCGGTGTCGAGATCGAACTGCGCGCCGTGCTGCCGGCAGACGAGGAAATTGCCTTCGTCGTCCATCACTTCGGCACCGCCGGCGCCGAGCGTCAGGCCCTGATGCGGGCAGGCGTTTTCGAAGCCGAAATAGCTCGTTCCCTTTCGCGAAATGATGATCGGCCAGACGATTCCCTCGCCGTGCTCGCCGCCCGCTTTCTTGAGGACGAAGCTGCGGGCGTCATTGTCGTCGATTTCGAAGGTCTGACAGATGGCGTAAAGCGCGTCCATGGCGGGATTCCTTTGCGAATTTCAGAACATTCCGAGTTCGAGCTTGGCCTCGTCGGACATTTTCTGCGCGTCCCAGGGCGGGTCGAAGACCAGATTGACCCTGGCGTCCCTGGTTCCGGGGACGAGGAGCGCCGCCTTGCGGACGCGGCTCAACATTTCGCCAGCCACCGGGCAGCCGGGGGCCGTGAGAGTCATGTCGATGTCGATCAGCGCCGGATTGGAGATGTCGAGCCGGTAGATCAGGCCGAGGTCGTAGACATTGACCGGAATTTCGGGATCGAAGACCGTGCGGATCGCCGCGATCACATCCGTTTCGAGATCGCCGGTCCATTCGGGAAGTTCGACCGACTCTTCGGACATGGCGGGCGCCTGACCTTCGATCATGCGAACAGCTCCAATACGCGGCGGATCCCCTTGACCAGCGCCTCGACCTCTTCATGCGTGTTGTAAAGCGCGAAGGAGGCGCGGGCGGAGGCTGTCAGGCCGAGTTTCGTCATGAGCGGCTGGGCGCAATGCGAGCCGGCGCGCACGGCGACGCCCGCCCGGTCGAGGATCATCGATACGTCCTGCGGATGGGCGCCCTCGACGTCGAAGGTCACGATCGCGCCCTTGTTGGGCGCGCGGCCGAAAATGCGCACCTTGCCAAGCTTGTCGATCTCTTCCGTCGCATGGGCGAGCAGGGCGGACTCGTGCGCCGCGATCCCGGCCCGGTCGAGCCCCATGAGAAAATCGAGCGCGACGCCAAGCCCGATCGCCTCGACGATCGGCGGCGTGCCGGCCTCGAAACGATGCGGCGGCGCGGCAAAGGTCACGCGGTCGCGGAAAACGTCGGCGATCATCTCACCGCCGCCCTGATAGGGCTGCATGGCTTCGAGCAAATCATATTTGCCGTAAAGGAAGCCGATTCCGGATGGGCCGTAGAGCTTGTGGCCCGTCGTGACGTAGAAATCGACGTCGAGCGCCTGCACGTCGACGATTTCATGCACGCTGCCCTGGCATCCGTCGATCAGCACCTTGGCGCCGACCGCATGAGCGAGGCGAATGATCTCGATGATCGGCGTCACCGTGCCCAAAACATTGGACATATGGGTGATCGCGACGATTTTGGTCTTTTTCGACAGCAAGCGACCGAAGGCGTCGAGGTCGAAGCTGTGGTTGGCCGCCAGAGGCGCCCAGACGATTTCCGCGCCCTTGCGCTCCCGCAGGAAATTCCAGGGCACGATGTTGGAATGATGCTCCATTTCGGAAATGACGATCTGGTCGCCTTCGCCGATTTCCGCGCCAAGGCTCGACGCGACGAGATTGATCGCCTCCGTGCCGCCCTTTGTGAAGATGATCTCTTCGACGCGTTTCGCATTGACGAAGCGCCGGCAGGATTCGCGCGCCTTTTCGAAGGCGTTGGTCGATTCGTTGGAGAGAAAATGCGCGCCCCGATGGACATTGGCATAGGTGTCGGAATAGGCCGACAG
>JAJXYV010000172.1 GCA_021780435.1 Pseudomonadota bacterium | reverse complement strand
GAATTCGGCCGGCCGCGCGAAAGCGGTCAGGGCGCCGGCGGACGCGTCGAAAAGCGGGCGCGGGCTGACTTTGCCTTCCGCGATCTGATAAGCGGTGGCCTTGCCGACCTGCGCCCCGGGCTTGTCCGAGACAATGGCGATCAACTTGCCGCCTTCGGTCAATTGGTTGAACAGCGGGCCGAACTCGCCCTGGCTCACGCCGTCGACAATGATCGTATTGAAGGGCGCGTCGCGCGGCGCGCCTTCAGCCAGGGGACCGGCGAGCGACTTCACATTGGCAAGGCCGAGGGTCGCGAAATTCGTCTTCGCCCGCGCCGCCAGAGAGTCGTCGTCATCGAGGCTCACGACCAAAGCGGCGAGGCCCGCAGCGAGGGCCGCCGCATAGCCGGTGGCGCCGCCGACGACGAGAACGCGGTCGCTTTCGCGCAGATGAGCTTCCCTCAGGAGGCGGGCGAGGATAAGGGGCGCTGTCATTTCGCGCGGCTCCTTGCCGGCCAGCGTCAGGCGCGCGTCGGAATAGGCCAGGCTCGCGAAAGCCGAATCGACGAAAATCTCGCGGGGAACCTCCCTCATCCGCGCCTGGACGCCGAGATCCGTGACGTCAAACGTCCGAATCTGGCGCTCGACCATGGTTTCCCGCAGCGGGGCAGAATCTGCAAATTGCTGATTTTGCATCGTTTTCATCCATGAAACATGCGGCCCGGAAAAGGCGCCGGCGAGGTCGAGATTTGTCTGCTTTATAAGGAGCCGCGTCGCTCCTGTCCACTTGATGCGGCGCCACAGAAAGTTGGATCGGATCGCGAACCGGTCCGTCCCGTCCGGTTTCGCGGCGCCGCTCCGTATTTCAGCGGCGAGGGCACTAGCGAGGATCTCGGACGCAGTTTATGGTCGCCGCCGTCAGCGGCCGGGCCGCGTGAAACGAGATATTATGGCCGAAAACGTCTTCGAACTCCATCTGATCAAGCCCTCCCATTATGACGACGAGGGCTATGTCATCCAGTGGTGGCGCTCGGCCATTCCATCGAACAGCCTTGCCGCGCTGAACGGGATCGCCGCCGATTGCGCGCGCCGCGAGATCCTCGGTCCCGAGACGCAGATCAGGATCTTCGCCTATGACGAGACGAACGTCCGCGTCAGGCCGGAGAAGATCGCCCGATCCATCGCCCGCGCCGGCCAGGGTCTCGCCTGTCTCGTCGGCGTGCAGTCGAACCAGTTTCCGCGCGCGGTGGACATCGCGCGGCGCCTGCGCGACGGCGGCGCGCCTACCGCCATCGGCGGCTTCCATGTCTCGGGCTGCCTCGCCATGCTGCCCGAACTTCCGCCCGACCTGCGCGAAGCCCAGGCGTTGGGCGTGAGCCTCTTCGCGGGCGAGGCCGAGGGCCGGCTCGACGACGTTCTGCGCGACGCGCGGGACCGCGCGCTCAAGCCGCTCTATAATTTCATGGATGATCTTCCGGGCGTCGAAGACACGCCCACCCCGTTCCTACCCGCCGAGGTCGTCACCCGCACCACCGGCGCGGTCACGAGTTTCGACGCCGGGCGCGGCTGTCCGTTCCAATGCTCGTTCTGCACCATCATCAATGTTCAGGGGCGCAAATCCCGCCACCGCAGCGCCGACGACGTTGAGCGGATCATCCGTGAAAACCTGGCGCAGGGCATCCATTCCTTCTTCATCACGGACGACAATTTCGCCCGCAACAAGAACTGGGAGCCGATCTTCGACCGATTGATCGAATTGCGGGAATCCGGGCTGAACTTCAGCTTCATCATCCAGGTCGACACGCTCTGCCACCGCATTCCCAATTTCATCGCCAAGTCGGCGCGCGCGGGCGTGAAACGGGTGTTCATCGGGCTGGAGAACATCAATCCGGCCAATCTTGCGGGCGCAAAAAAGAAGCAGAACCGGATCGCCGAATATCGCTCCATGCTGCTCGCCTGGAAACGCGCGGGCTGTTTCACCTATGCCGGCTATATCCTCGGCTTTCCGGCGGACACGCCCGAATCGATCCGCCGCGACATCGCGATCATCCAGCGCGAACTGCCGCTGGACATGCTGGAATTCTTCATCCTGACGCCCCTGCCCGGTTCGGAAGACCATCAGCGGCTTTACAAATCCGGCGTTCCGATGGACCCGGACATGAACAAATATGACCTCGAACATATCGTCACCGCCCATCCGCAGATGAGCCAGGCGGAATGGGAGACGATCTACCACGAAGCCTGGGAGCTCTATTACTCGCCGGAGCATATGGAGACGATCATGCGCCGCGCGGCGGCGGTGGGAACTTCGCCCGGCAAGGCCTTGTTCCTGTTGCTCTGGTTCTGGGCGGCCGTGAAACTGGAAAAAGTCCATCCTCTCCAGGGCGGCTATCTGCGCCGCCGGGTGCGCCGCGACCGCCGGCCGGGCCTGCCGCTGGAAAATCCTCTCGCCTTTTATCCGCGCGTGGCGGCGACCCATGTCGTCAACCACATCCGAATGGCGGGATTGGCGTTGAAATTATGGAAACTTCGGCGCCAATTGCGCCATGATCCCAAGGCGCGCGACTACATGGACCTCGCGCTGACGCCGCCGACCGAGGCTGATCTCGACGACCTCGACATGTTCAACGCGACCGACGCGGCGCGGGCCGCGGGTGACAAGGCCAAGGCGAAAGCAGCCAAGGCGCATGTCGCGGCGGAATAAACGACGTCCGGCCTGAAGGGTTTCACGACATTTCGTCGCGACCCTCCCGCCTCAGACAGGCCAGGGTCCAGACCGCCCCCGCCGCGTCGACGACGCCGAACAGGATGAGAATTGGCGGCGCCAAACCGAGCAGAACGAATGCGGTGAAACAGACAGGCGCGGCGAGGCGGCCGTGGGAGGTCCAGCGCAAAAAGTCGCGCATCTCCGCGCCCGAGGCGCGGAAAAAATAATAAGACAGCATCAGCAGAAGCATACCGACGACGCGCAGCCAGACTTCCTGGGTCGGCGGCATGCCGAAAAGCAACAGCACCCTGTTCGGCGCCAATAGATTGGCGCCGCCAAGGAGCAACAGGTAAATCGAAAAAACGCGAACAGAACGAGCGGACGGGCTCATCGCGACGGCTTTCGATCAGTCCAATCGATTTGGCAACAACGATTCCGCCGCGAAAAGGTTTCGCCCCGGCGCATCACGCCGGGGCGCGCATTTCGGGGATTACTGCTTCAGCCTGGCGTTGCACTGGCTGTAATAGCCGCCGCCCTTCTGGATCCATTTCAGGCCGCCGTTGCCGCCTGTCGCCTTGTTGGCGTTATATTGGTCAAGGCAGGTGTGCATGCGCGCCTTGCCGGCGCTCTGATCCTTATAGGCGGGGCTGAGCGCGGTCGGGAACACGGCCGAGCCGGAAGCGGCGGGCGCCGCCGGCGCGGCGGCGGGCCTGGCGGGCTGGGCCGGAGCCGCCGTCGTGGCCGGGGCCGGAGCAGCCGGCGCGGCGGCCGGCGCGGCGCCGCCCTGCTGGGCCTTCAGATCGGCGCGGCATTTCGAGGAAAACTGTAGATAGGTCAGACCGCCGGTCGCGCCGGCGGTCTTGGCCGCCTGCCATTTGGCGGCGCATTGCTTCATCGCCGATTCCTCGGCGTGGGCGGTTCCGAAACCAATGAGCGCGACAGCGCCCGCAAGCATTAGGGCGGAACGGAAAGACATGGACGGCTCCCCAAAAGTCCGGCCGCCAGGTCGCGGCGCCGGAACAAGGCCAAGCTTCCGGATTTTTTCGTCCCCGTCAATGTGGCGCA
>JAJXYV010000157.1 GCA_021780435.1 Pseudomonadota bacterium | reverse complement strand
TTTATACGAGCATCCTTTATTATTGGCCGACGCAAGCCCCATCGCGGATCCCGATTGAGGTAACGATCGCTGGCAGAACGGTGAGCTTGCTCCAAGCGTCGCTGGCAGCTTCTATATTATAGTCATACGATCTTTACATTCGGTTGCTGCGTCAAGCTCGATTGCGTCCTTAGGCGCGTTCCCATCGATGGTTTTTTCGACGTCCGTCAGCAAGCCGGCGTCAACATTCCGGAGGGCGCTGGAACTGACCTTCAGGCAACGTAATGAATGGCGCGCAGTCCAGAGCTTGCAACCAACGATGTCGCGCGCGCGCCCTTCCGATCGGCGCCCGCTTCATGCCGGCGCGCGAAGGCCGTTTGTCGCCAAACGGGCACAAAAGTCCCCGCAAGCCATTCGACGGCGGCCTGACGGTCTTGGGGCTTAGTCGAGTAATCGATCGCGGCGACATTCCATCTGGACGGTACTAAAAAACTGGCGTTTGCGGCGATTTTCTGATTCCTTTGGCTTGACGGCGTCGGGCGCGAAGGCCTCCTTGACAAGACAAACACGGCGAGCGCCGTCTGGGCGGGCACGGCCTGTCGGTCGGTGAAGAATGAGGCGTTCTTGCGCGACAACAGCTTTGCCAGCCGCGTTCATCGCCAAAAAGCCGAAGGGCAAGCCGATGCCGGAGCCTACGCGCAAAGCCAATGCGCTCAAGTCTGTCGTGCGTTCGCACGTCGAAAACGTCTTCGCCGTTCCGAAGGACCGAATGGACCTGCTCATCCGAGCCATCGGAATTGCCCGGACGACGACGAAGATCGGCGTCGCGAACATCGTCTACACCATCAAACGGCTGCTCACGCCGTGCAAAATCGCATTGGCGACGGCTTAGCGAGGCGGCAGGGCGGCAAACGCCGCCGCCGCTATCCACCGGGAAACCCCGTCCCCAGTTCGTCACCTGCCGTCCAAACCCCTCAAACGGTCAGCCCGCTGGCGTTAATAAAACCGTCCAGCTTTTACTGATGACCGAAATATTGCGCTGGTCGGAACGAGCAATGGCCCATCTAGTGTCGGCTTTTCCTGCTGCGATCAAACATCCCCCGCCGGATTGAACAAAGCTTCGAGATCGGGAAAGGTTTGGGCTTGGCTTCGGCTTGCGGCGACGCGCGGCTCATCGATCGCCGGCGCCGGCTCCTCATTCGCGGCGTTCCTGCGCCAGGCGATCATATAGGCGTCGAACATGTCGAGGTCGCTCCAATCGGGCTTGACGCCCTCGTGGGCGCGGCGCCATTCCAGCTCATTGCCGGCGAGAGAAGCGATGAGATCGGCCAGCGCCGCGCTGTTGCGCGCGGGGAAGGTGAAGCCGTTCTCCTCGTGCCTCACCCGTTCGCCGAGGCCCGCAATGTTGCTGACGATCACCGGGCGACCGAACATCCAGGCCTCGGACACGACGAGGCCGAAGACCTCCCACCATGTCGATGGCGCGATCACCCAATCGACCATCAACATGCGCTCGGCGAGCTGGTCGCGGCTGTAGCGCCCAAGTTCGTGGATCCTGACCCTATCGTCGTCGAGCGCTCGGATCTGCTCGATCAGGGCGTCGACCTTCGCCAGGTAGCCCTCGGTCGCATAGTGGCGGTTGCCCCCGTTGATCATGATCTCGACGCCGCTCTCGGGCAGGCGCTTTTCCCGCGCCAGCAGCAGGATCGCGTCGAGGATGACGTCAATTCCCTTGTTGTCGATGAACTGGCCAAAAAAGCCGAAACGATTGACGCGATGGCTGCGCCGCGCGCGGTCGGCTTCGGGCGCCGGGTGACTCTGGCCGTTCGCGACGACGTGGCATTTGGCGGGGTCGAGGCCCCATTCCTGATATCTTTTCGCGATGAATTGCGAGGGGAAGAAGAAATCGTCGCATTCGTCCAGAAGCGCCTGCAGGCGGGCCGCGCGCAGGGTGAAGAATTCCGGGCGGAATTGCTCGAAACAGCCGTTGCAGTCGATGGGCGTCGCCCGCAGGCAGAGGTCGCGGTTCGATGTCCTGACCATCTGTCCGCCGGCGAGGCAGATCGCCATCATTTCATGGAAGGTCATGCAGATCCTGGCCTTGGGCGCGGCCAGGCGCGCGGCGCGAATCGATTCGACGCCAATGCGATGATAATGATGGAAGTGGATGACGTCGGGGTCTATGCGCGTGACGAGGTCCTTGAAGAATTTCAGGGACCGCCACTCGCCGACCGATTTGTGCACAAAATTATAGTGCTGGGGAAAGTAGAAATATTGGTTCGTCTCGCCCGGCATCGGCACGATCGGCGCGCCCGGCTTGCCGTAGACGCCCTCCTGATCGACTTCCAGCGCCGAGATCATAAAGACCTCGTGCCCGCGCTTGATGGCGGCCCGGCGCATTTCTTCGGCGACCTGCTGGGCGCCGCCCGGCGTCACCGACGGATGCATGTAGCTGACGAACAGGATGCGCATCTCAAGCTTCCGTCGATTGGGGCGTCCGCGCGCGCGGGCCATCCACGGCAAGCTCGCGCGTCGCGGTCATGAGCTCGGGCCGGGATTGGAACAGGTCGTGATAGCGCAGCGAGAAGAGGTGGCGGTTGACGAGTTGGGCGCCGCGATATTGCTCTCCCCTCGGCTTCGATCCCTGCCCTTCGAGATGGACGAGGCGCAGGTCGGGATCGACCGCGACGGGGCCGATTTCCCGCGCCCAGCGCAAGGAAAGGTCGGCGTCCTCGTAATGGCCATAGATGTAGCGGCTCGAGAAGCCGCCGATTTTCTCGAAACGGCGCCGGTCAAAGGCCATGACCGCGCCGGAAATGGCCGGGACGACAATGGGGCGCCGCCATTGTTCCGGCATGAAGGGAACCGTCTTGTCGAAATGCTCGACACGCACGAGCTTGACAGCCGTCCGCGGCGTTTCCTTCGCGACATGTCCAAGGCCTTGGCCGCGAATGAAGACGTCGTGCTCGATGAACATCCCGGAATGCATGAGATTCTGCTCGTCATAGAACAGAAGCCCGCCCCAGAGGATGTCGCCCAACTCCCGCTCCGCCAAGGCGCGGCGCAAGGGCTCGATCTGGGATTTCTGCGGGTAGATGTCGGGATTGACGACATAGATCGCGTCGCTGCGGGCGACGGCGACTCCGGCGTTGTTGGCGGCGCCGAAGCCGACATTGTCCGCCATGACCACGACCGTGATCATGACGTCATAAAGCTCGGAGATCATCCGTCCGATTCTGAGGGCGGCGTTTCCGTCCTCCGGCGAATTGCAGACATAGATCCATTCGCCGAAATCGACGCCCATGCGGTTGAAGAGCAGCGGCTGCAACAGCATCGGCTCGACCGAGCCGAACAGCACGGTCAGGAAGGATCGCGAGACAGGCCGCGCGCCGAAGGTCTCCACGTAGGGCGCGCGGGAATTCGCCTGCGCATGGGCGCTGAAAAGCGAAACCAGGTTTTCGCCCGCCGATCCGGACAGGAACTGGTGCATTCCCGCCTCAAGGCCGAGATGCGACTGGGCGTTCTTCAGGCGGACGAGGAGCGTGTCGAGCAGGCGTTTATCCGACCAGGAGTCCGGCGCGATTCTCCCCTTGAAAAGCGCGGCGCGCGACCACGCCCGGACTTCGAATTCCTCCCTAAGCAGGTTCTTCGAGGGCGTGCGCCCGAAGATCATATAGCCGTAATCGTATGGCCCGTCGCGATATCCGCCTTCGACATCCGGGCGCGCATAGCGGAAGACCGCGTCCTGAGGAATTTCGACCGTGAAATCCCTCCCGTCCAGACGCCATTGCGGTTCATCGACGCCTTCGTCGCCGAGCCAGCCGAAGACGACGAAATAGCCGGAATCCGAGACGGCGGCATGTTCGGCGCGGCCTACAAGGCTCAAAGGTTCGCGATTCAATGGCGGCAAACGATTTTCATCGATCCCGTGGACGAGGAAATGGTCGTAGGCGTCATGATGCTGGCCCGCCTCGATGCCTTTCACGACATCCGGATTATTTTCCAGATAAGCCCCTTCATTGAAATTCGGAATCACGACCTTGAACAAATTGGACATCGTCGGCTGGCCTGGCGAATTGGCGTCTTAAATTGGGCGGGCGCATCATGTTCAAATAACCTGTCGTCACGCAAGGGTGGAAGCCTTTTTCGCCAGAAGGACTTGCCCCCCGCGTCGCGAGCAGCGCCGCTAGCCGGGAAGGGCGATCGCTGCGACGAGCCGGCCGTAATCGGGCTCCCCGCGGTGGGTCATGCGCCGGTAGGAATAGAAACGCGCTTCGTCGGCATAGGTGTCGAGGCCGAGATTCTCGAAATCCCCGATCCGGGCGCGCTCCACCCTCATTGCGATGAAGCCCGGAAGATCGAACAGGAAATGGCCGGGCTTGCCGGAAGGCGCGAAAAAGCGGGCGAAACCAGCCTCCTCCGCCTCGAAGCGCGCGAAGAACTCCGGCCCGACCTCGTAGCTCTCGCGCCCGATGGTCGGTCCGAGCGCCGCCGCGATCCGGCTTCGCCGCGCGCCCAGGGCCTCCATCGCCGCAACCAGCGCCTCGACCATGCCGGTCAGCGCGCCCTTCCACCCGGAATGGGCGGCCCCGATCACGCCAGCGGAACGGTCCGCGAAAAGCAGTATGCCGCAATCCGCCCCGGTGACGCCGAGCGCCAGACCCGGCGTCGCCGAAACCAGCCCGTCGCAGCGCGGACGCGCGTCTTCCGGCCAGGGCGCTGCGACCGGCAAAGCGTCCGCCGAATGGATCTGATAGGGCACAAGGAAATTCTCCGGCGTCACGCCGAGCGCCCGCGCCATCCGTGCGCGATTCTCCCGCACGGAGTCGGGCGCGTCGTTCGAGCCGACGCCGCCGTTCAGCGACGCGTAGACGCCCCCCGACACGCCGCCCTGGCGGGTGAAAAAGGCATGGGCGGCTCCTTCGAGCGCGGACGCGCGAATGGCTGTGCGCAAAACGTCTTGGGTCATCACGCCTCACCCGGCGGCGCGAAGCCGGGCGCCTCCCCGAGGCTGCGCCGGGTCACCGCCAGAACCTTGAAGAGCGCGCCCATTTCGCCTTCGCCGTCGCCGACGAGGCGCGCCAGCGCGGAATCGACCGCCGCCGCCTGTTCCGGCGGCGCATGGCGCTTGAGCGCCTCGGCGCGCTGGACAATTCCGAGCTCGCGCAGGAAGGCCCCCTGTTCGACCGGGCCGTGAACCAGCGCATTGGCTGAGGCGGCGGAGCGTGCAAGCGCCGAAAAATCAACATGGGTGGTAAGATCCGCGAAGCCCGGCTCCGCGAGAGGATCGACGAAACGGTGCCCCTTGACCGCCTGCAAGGTTTCACCGAAGGCGGTGCGCCCGTAGCCGTAATCTATGGCAAGCGCAGCGCCGTTTTCGGTGACGATCCGCGCCGCGATCCGGGTCATCAGGCGCTGCGCGGCGGGGCAGATTTCGAGGATCGAGCCAATCGGCGCATCCGCCTTGATATAAGGCTCGGTCTCCTCGCTGAGGCCGAAGGCCAGCTCGCCCTCGGGATCGAGCCCGACGAGACGCTTGCGCCAACCCTTGGCGGTCTTGAGATAATGGCGCACCGGCAGGGCGTCGAAGAACTCATTGGCCAGGAAGATCGCCGGTCCGGCGGGGATGTCCTCGAGGCTCGCATGCCAGGCGGCCGCCTTGCCGCTCGCGGCGATCGCCTCGCGTTGCCTCGCCGCGAGCAGGTCGCTCGCTTCGACGAAATGGATTTCCAGCGCTTCGAAAAAGCCGGGGGCGGCGCGGGCGGCGCGCAGGGCGTCGGCCATCAGCGTCCCGCGACCGGGACCCAGTTCGACGAGCAGGATGCGCTGCGGCGATCCGATCTGGCTCCAGATCTCGGCCGCCCACAGGCCCAGCAATTCGCCGAACATCTGCGAGATTTCCGGCGCCGTGATGAAGTCGCCGCCCGCGCCGAACGGATTGCGCGTGGTGTAATAGCCCTTCGTGGGATGGGTGAGGGCGAGCGCCATGTAGCGCTCGAGCGAAATCGGGCCTTCGTCGGTTATGATCTCGCGAATATCGTCCTTGAGCGTCCGCTCCTGCTCCTGCGTCTCCGTCATCTCCCCTCCGCGGCCAGATCTTTTTTCGCCGCGGCTCCGGCGCGGCGAACGGCATAGAAGACCAGAAGCGCCCCCGCCAGGACGAGCGGCGCGGAGAGCAGCATCCCCATGGTCGCCCCGCCGAACAGGAACCCGAGCTGCGGGTCCGGCTCGCGGAAGAACTCGCAGAAAATCCGCGCCAAGCCATAAAGCCCGATGAAAAGCCCCGAGGTCAAGCCGGGCTTGCGGAAGGCGCCGGCGCGCACGGCGAGCGCCAGAATCAGGCCGAGCGCGAGCCCTTCGAGCCCCGCCTCATAGAGCTGGCTCGGATGGCGCGGCTCCGGGCCGGCGCCCGGAAAGATCATGGCCCAAGGAACGTCGGTCGGCCTGCCCCAAAGCTCGGGCTTGATGAAATTGGCGATGCGGACAAGGAAGAGGCCGATCGGCGCGACGGCGCAACACAGGTCGGCGACGCTGAAGAAAGAAATTTTCTCGCGCCGCGCGAAAAGAAACGCGCCAAGCGCGGCCCCGGTCAGGCCGCCGTGGAAGGACATGCCGCCTTTCCAGACGGCGGGAATCTCCAGCGGGTTCTGGAGGAAGAACGGCAGGTTGTAGAACAGGACATAGCCCGTGCGCCCGCCGAGCACGGCGCCGAAGGCGACATAGACGAGCAAATCGTCGAGCCTTTCGGCCGAAGGGCGCCGGACGCCGCCCCACAGCGCGTCGCTGCGCGCGAGCCGCGCCGCGATCAGCCAGCCTGCGAGCAGGGAGACGATATAGCCCATGGCGTACCAGCGCACCGGCAGCGGGCCGAGATTGACCATGATCGGATCAATCACCGGATAAGGCAGGAGAAAAAGCGGCATTTCGGCGTTTCGAATCCTCTGGCGACCGGCTCCGACGCGTGAATAGGCCGCTTCTGGCAGGCGCGTTCAACAAATTTCTTGCGCTCGCGCGCCTTCGCGCCCATGTCTTTTTCGAAATTTCGCACTCGGAGCCAAGCCATGAGCACGTCGCCCAACCGCTTTTTCGACGACATGTCGCGTCTGTTCTCCGACGCCGCCGGCGCGGCGCGCAGCCTCGGCCGCGAGGCGGAAACGGCGATCAAGACCCAGGTCGAGCGCCTGCTCGCGACCATGGAGGTCGTGACGCGCGAGGAATTCGAGGTCGTGCGCGACATGGCGGTCGCCGCGCGCAACGCCAATGACGCGCTCGAGCGCCGCATCAACGAACTCGAGGAAAAGATCGCCGAACTCCAGAAAAAGGCCTGACCGTCCCGCGATTTGCTGTGGACGCCGCCTTGGGTCAGGTGGACGATTCCACGCGAATCCCGCAGCGTGAACCGGGGTCGCGGAGAGGATTCCGTCGTCCGGCAAATCTGATTATATTGGATTTGTCCGGTGATTCGCCTGAAGATTCAGCCGAGTCGGGGGTCCGGAAGATCGCACGAGTATTAGCCGCGTTCCCTCAAGCTTTGCGCTCAGCTCGCGCCCGGGACCGATTCATGCTGCTGTCTGGAATTGAAACGAACGAGAGAGTTGAACATCCGGTCGACGTGGTCGAGCGGATCGCGCTCCTCAAGGAATGGGCCTTCGACCGTGACGATCCCGACGAAATCTCGATCGTCGTCGGCGGCGGCTGGGCCGATTACAACGTCGCCTTCACCTGGCTGCCGCAATGCGAGGCGCTGCATATCGCCTGCGCCTTCGATCTCAAGGTTCCCGAACGCCGCCGCGCCGAGGCCGCCAATCTCGTCGCGCGCATCAACGAGCAGATGTGGATCGGCCATTTCGACGTCTGGTCCAAGGACAATGTCGTGATGTTCCGCCACGCTCTGCTGCTCGCCGGCGGCGCCGAACCCAATGACGCGCAATGCGAAGCGGCGCTCGCCAGCGCCGTCGACGCCTGCGAGCGTTATTACCAGGCGTTCCAATTCGTCGTCTGGGCCGGCAAATCGGCGTCGGAAGCGCTGGAAGGCGCCTTGCTCGACACGCGCGGCGAGGCGTGATGGCGGAGCCGAGCCTCGCCCTCGTCGGCGCCGGCAAGATGGGCGCGGCGCTGCTCGGCGGCTGGCTCGTCGCGGGTGTCGCGCCGAACAGCATTTCGGTCCACGAGCCTCACCCGTCGGATGATGTGGAAAAGCTCGCGGCGGAGCTCGGCCTGGCGCTCAACCCGCCGCCCAGGCCGGCCGATACGGTCGTGCTCGCGATCAAGCCGCAAATGCTCGAAACCGCCGCGCCAGGCCTCGCGCCTTTGTTCAGGCCCGACAGTCTGCTGATCTCGATCCTCGCGGGAAAAACCGTCGCCAATCTCAGCCAGCGCCTGCCGGCTCGGGCCATCGTTCGAGCCATGCCCAACACGCCGGCCGCGATCGGACGCGGGATTACCGGCGCCTTCGCCAACGATTGCGTGACGGCCGCGCAGCGCGACACCGCGCATCGGCTTCTGTCGGGCGTCGGCGCGGTCGAATGGGTCGGCCCCGAACAGGCGATCGACGCGGTCACCGCCGTTTCGGGCTCGGGACCGGCCTATGTCTTCCATCTCGTCGAGGCCATGGCGCAGGCTGGCGCCGCGCTCGGCCTGCCGAGCGATCTCGCCATGCGGCTGGCGCGGGCGACGGTCGAAGGTTCGGGCGAACTCCTGCATCGCTCGCCCGAAATATCCGCCGAAACCCTGCGCAAGAACGTCACCTCGCCAGGCGGGACAACCCAGGCCGCGCTCGACGTGCTGATGGCGTCCGACGGGCTCTCCGAGCTGATGGCCCGCGCGACGGCCGCCGCCGCCCGGCGGGCGGGGGAGCTTTCAGGCTGAACTTGCCCCGGCGCCGCTTTTGACCCATGTTCGGCGCGGAGCAGATGGAGCGCGCCGATGAGCAAGGCCAGGCAGGACGACACCGGACCCCAGGCGAAGGCCGACCCGCGCGATAAAATCGTCGACGCTTTGATTGGCCTCGCCGCCGAAAGGCCGTGGGAGGAGATCTCGCTCTCCAATGTCGCCGACCGCGCCGGCGTCACCCTCGCCCAGTTCCGCGATTGCTTCCCCTCCAAGGGCGCCGTGCTCGGCGGCTTTTCCCGTCGCATCGACCGGGTCGTCCTCGAAGGCGGCGAAGCAACGGGCGAGAGCGGTCGGGACCGTCTGTTCGACGTGCTCATGCGGCGCTTCGACGCGATGGCGCCTTACAAGGCCGCGCTCAAGACCATCAACGAGTGGGCGATGAGCGATCCGCTCGCGCTTCCCGCGCTGAACCAGCTTGCGCTCAATTCCCTGCGCTTCATGCTGGAGGCCGCCGGGCTCTCGAGCGAAGGACCTTTGGGAAGCGTGAAATTGCAGGGCCTCGCGCTCGCCTGGACCCGGGTCTTCCACATCTGGCTCGCCGACGACAGCGAGGACAACGCCAGGACCATGGCCGCGCTCGACGCCGAACTGACCCGCGGCGAAAGCTTCCTCGAGCGCGCCGAAGGCGCCCGCCGCAGGCTGGAGCCCTTGGCGAAACCTTTCATCGGCCTCGCCGAGCGGTTCTTCGGCGCGGTCGTGGGACGCTGACCTATCCGGCCGCGAGGCAGCACTTCTTGTATTTCTTGCCGCTGCCGCAAGGACAAGGATCGTTGCGGCCGACATCCTTGAACTTGTTTTCTGCGGGCGCCTCGGCTTCATCGTCCTCCTCGTCGAACACGGCCAGAGCGTCGAGGGCGTCGTCGATCGGCTTGATCCCGCGTTCCTCGAAAACCTGGCTTCGGTCGGCGGCGGCGCGGCCAGCGCGCAGATCGGCCTGGAAATCCTCGAAACTCAGGACCTTCTTGTCCACCAGCCCCTGGCGGAAGGCTCGCGCCGCCAGAGGCTCGAGCTCGGTCAGGCCCAGCATCGCCACGCAGCCCTGCCAGCCATACCAGACCGGATGGCTCTCGCGCGGCTGCAACGTCTCGAAACAGGCGGCGAGATAGGCCCCGGCCTCGTCCAGCGGGATTTCGCCCGCCGCCGCCAGCGCGCAATAGCATTCCAGCGCGGCGACGCGGCCCCATTCGTCGGCCCGGGGCGCCTCGATCAGCGCCTTCAGTCCCGCGAGATCGCCGGAATAAAGGCTGAGCAGAATGGCGGGCAGCGTTTCCGACGCGGCGTCGCCGATCATGTCATAGAGGGCCTCGCCCTCCATCGCGACCGCGAGCAAGGGCGCCCAAGCCTCCGCCTCGCGCTTTTCGGCCATGAGATGCAGGCCGAAAAAGACCTTTTCGGCGTTTTCAGGGGATCGGTCGGCGCCGGAGGCGAAAGCCTTGAGCGCTTCGAGGAGCGGGTCCCGCGCCTCGGCCCATT
This sequence comes from Pseudomonadota bacterium, assembly GCA_021780435.1. Taxonomy (GTDB): domain Bacteria; phylum Pseudomonadota; class Alphaproteobacteria; order Rhizobiales; family Beijerinckiaceae; genus Rhodoblastus. The sequence continues at coordinate 4,582 of JAJXYV010000157.1, read as the reverse complement.
TCTGGCGCAGGGTCATCAGGGCGTCGAGCGGAAAGGTCTCCGCCCCGGCAAGATCGGCCAGCGCCATTGCGACGAGATTCATGACGGCTCCTTGTTTAGACCGGCACCCGCACGCTGGCGCGCAGGCCGCCGAGCGGGCTGGTGGAGAGAAAGATTTCGCCGCCATGCGAGCGGGCGATGTCGCGGGCGATGGCGAGGCCGAGACCCGTGCCGCCCTCGTCCTGATTGCGGGCTTCATCCAGCCGCACGAAGGGGCGGAAGACCTCCTCGCGCGCCTCGGGTGGAATGCCCGGCCCGTCGTCATCGACGTGAATCTGCAGGAATTTCGTATCGCAGGATCCTTCGATCCTGATCCGGTCGCCGTGACGCGCCGCATTATAGAGCAGATTGGCGAGACACCGCTTGAAGGCGTCGGGCCGCACCGTGGCGACCGGCTCGCCCGCATAGACCACTTCCGTGTCATGGCCAAGGCGCACGGCCTCCTGGCGCAGGGTTTCCAGCATGGCCGGAATGTCGGTCGGCGCCGCGCCCTCGCCGATATCGCCGCGCGCGAAGGCGAGATAGGCCTCGAGCATGCGGTTCATCTCGTCGACGTCGGCCGTCAGCTCCTGCGCCTCGGCCTCGTCGCCAAGCAAGGCGAGCGACAATCGGAAGCGGGTGAGAATGGTGCGCAAGTCGTGGCTGACGCCGTTGAGCATGGTGGTGCGCTGCTCCATCGCCCTTTCGATGCGCCGCTTCATTTCGAGAAAGGCATAGGCCGCGCGCCGCACCTCGCGCGCCCCGCGCGGCCGGAACTCGACGTCGCGACCCTTGCCGAATTCCTCCGCCGCGTCGGCAAGCGCGAGAATGGGCCGGATCTGGTTGCGCAGGAAAAGGATCGCGACCGTGATCAGGACGATCGAGGCGCCCACCATCCAGATGATGAAAATATGGGTGTTGGACGCATAGGCCTGGCTGCGCCGCGCGACCACCCGCAGGATCGCGTCGCCCATGTCCACCCGGACCTCGATGAAATCCGAACGGCCGACGGTGTCGATCCAGAACGGCAGGCGGATCTGCTTTCCGATCTCGCTCGACATGGCGCGGTCCACCAGCGAGAAGAACGGCTTGGGCAAGGCTGGCGGCAAAGGCCCTGGAGGCAGGATTTCGGCGTCGAGATTGAGGCGGCGGCGGGCGATGTCCTCCAGCTTGGCGTTGTCGGGATCGAGGCTGTGGAAATCGCGGTAGATGTCGATGAGCGCGGCGATGTCCTGGGTCACGGCGTTGGAGAGGCGGAAGGTCACCGTCTGCCAGTGGCGCTCCATGAAGACCAGCGCGACCGCCGATTGCAGCAGGACCATGGGCAGGATGACGATGAGCAGCGAGCGCGCGTAAAGGCCCTTGGGCATGATCCCGGCGAGCCGGCGCGTGAAGACGCGCCACAGGCGCGCCGCCGTTTCGAGGGCCTGCGCCGCGGGATTCATCGCTCGACCGCCAGCTTGTATCCCAGCCCGCGCACTGTTTGCAGGTGAAGGGGATTCGCGGGATCGACCTCGATCTTGCGGCGCAGGCGGTTGACCTGCACGTCCACCGTGCGCTCATTCGCCGCGCCGCCCCCGCCGCCCAAAGCCTCGCGCGATACCGTTTCTCCGGGCTTTTCGACCAGGATGCGCAGCATGTCGCGCTCGCGCTCGGTGATGCGGATCAGTTCGTCGCCCTGGCGCAATTCGCCACGCTCGGGATCGAAGGTGAATTCGCCGAAACGCACGGCGTTCGCCCCAGGCGCGGCCGCCGCCAGGACGCGCGGCGCCGCGCGGCGCAGGATTGAAGCGACGCGCAGCGCCAGTTCGCGGGGCTCGAAGGGCTTGGCCATGTAATCGTCGGCGCCCGCCTCCAGCCCCTTGACGCGATCCGCGGTGTCTGACCGCGCCGTCAGCATCAGGATCGGCGCTTCGGCGAGCGGCGTGTTTTCCGCTCGAATCCGCTGCGCGAATTCGACGCCGCTCTGGCCCGGCATCATCACGTCGAGAATGATGAGATCGAAATGCAGCCCGCGCAGGTGGGCGTAAGCCGCCTCCGCGCTCTCCGCGGCCGTGACGCGATAGCCTTCGCCTTGCAGGAAGCGCTTGAGCAATTGGCGGATGCGGCGATCGTCGTCGACGATCAGGAGATGCAAGGCGTCGTCGGCCAGAGGCTGGGGTTCGGGTTCGCTCATCGTCGGGCTCCTGCCGCCGAGTCACGGGTTGTCGGGTCGCACATGGCGGAGAGAAACGCCGCCGCCTGCGCCCGCGCGCCCTCGGGAAGGGTCGCGAGCGCCCGGGCCAAGCGGCGCGACTGCAGTTCCGCCACCTCGAGGGCGAGCGCCTCTCCCTTGTCCGTCGGATACATCAAGCGCTGGCGCCGGTCGAGCAGACCCGGCCGCTGTTCGATATAATTCTGGTCGAGCAGATCCTTGAGCACGCGCGACAGGCTCTGTTTGGTGATCCTGAGCAGGTCCAGAAGCTCGGCGACCGAAAGCCCTGGCCGACGATCGACGAAATACAGCACGCGATGATGGGCGCGACCGAAATTATAGCGGGTCAGGAGGCGGTCGGCGTCGCCCACGAAATCGCGATAGGCGAAGAAAAGCAGTTCGATCAGATCGAACATGGGCTCGGTCTTTGGCTTCTGCTCGCGCTCCGCCGCGGCGCCGGTCGTCGCGCCTCCGCGCTGCAAAGCCTCCGCCATGCGCCTCCCTCCGGGCCAGCCCTAAATATGTCAGCTCTATTGACATATTTCAGGTCGGGGTTTAGTCGTCAAGCCTTCCTTTCCAGAACGTCTTTCGAGGATTTCGCCATGTCAGTTCTGCCTTTCGACCAGCGCGACGGTTATATCTGGATGAACGGCGAACTTATCGAGTGGAAGGACGCGAAGATCCACGTCCTCTCGCACGGCCTGCACTACGCCTCCTGCGTCTTCGAGGGCGAGCGCGCCTATGGCGGCGTGATCTACAAATCGCGCGAACATGCGGAACGCTTCAAGGCCTCGTCCGAACTGCTCGATTTCGAAATTCCCTATTCGGTCGAGGCGTTGATGGAGGCCAAGGACCTGGTCGTCGCCAGGAACAGCCTCAAGAACTGCTATGTCCGCCCGGTCGCCTGGCGCGGTTCGGAAATGATGGCGGTCGCCGCCCAGCACGCCAAAATTCATGTCGCGATCGCGGTCTGGGACTGGCCGTCGATGTTCGACATCGCGACCAAGATGAAGGGCATCAAGCTCGACATCGCCGAATATCGCCGCCCCGATCCGATGACCGCGCCGAGCCATTCCAAGGCCGCCGGCCTCTACATGATCTGCACGATCTCCAAGCATCGCGCCGAGCGCCGCGGCTATGCCGACGCCATGATGCTCGACTGGCAAGGTCGCGTCGCCGAATGCACCGGCGCCAATATCTTCTTCACCAAGGGCGGCGAGATCCACACGCCCATCGCCGATTGCTTCCTCAACGGCATCACCCGCCAGACCGTGATCGGCCTCGCCCGGGACAAGGGCATCAAGGTCAACGAACGCCGCATCATGCCCGAGGAGCTTGCGAGCTTCGACGAATGTTTCATCTGCGGCACCGGCGCCGAAGTGACGCCGGTTTCGGAAATTGGGCCCCATCAATTCGTTCCCGGCGCAATTTCCCGCACCTTGATCGAAGCCTATACCGACGAGGTCCAGCCCAAGGTCGCGGAAGAAGCCTACGACCTTTAAGCCGTTCGCTGTATTTTCCCCTTGGCAAGGCGGCCGCCCGTAATGGGCGGCCGCCTTTTTCTTTCGATGGGTTCGCTTGACGTATAACAATATCTAAGATATATCTTTATGCATCGAGAGTGAGAAGATCGTTCCGCTCTCGGCCAGCGCGGTTCAATCCTCGTGGCGTCCGGCGCCTCCCTCAAATTCAGAAATCCGTCAGGCCCGGGCTTTTCATAAACTCAACAAAGATATATCGGAGATAATATATGTTCGGACAATTCAAAGGACGCGGCCATGGCTTCAAGCACGAGCATTGCGGCGAGCCGATTTTCGGCGAGGAAAGGGAGCGTTGCATGAGCGAAGGGCCTTTCGGACGGCGCGGCCATCGCGGGCGCCACATGTTCGAGGCGGGCGAAGGGTCGTTTTCCGGCCGGCGCGGCTTCGGGCGCGGTGAAAGGCGCCGCATGTTCGAGGGCAACGAGCTGAAGCTCGTCTTTCTCGCCCTGATCGAGACCGAGCCGCGCCACGGCTACGACCTGATCCGCGAGATCGAATCCCGCACCGGCGGCGCCTATGCGCCAAGCCCCGGCATCGTCTATCCGACCCTCGCCCTGCTCGAGGAGACCGGCCAGATCGAGGCGCAGGCGTCCGACAGCGCGAAGAAGCAATTCGCCTTGACGGAAGCCGGCAAAGCTTTTCTCGGCGAGAACCGCGACGAAGCGGACACGGCCCTGGCCCGGATCGACGCGGTGGGCGAGAGAGCAAAACCGATGGAGGCCGGGCCGGTCGCGCGCGCCATGGGCAATCTGCGCACGGCGCTGCACCAGCGCCTCAACGAGACCGCCGACAAGAAGGTTCTGTTCGAAGTCGCCGACATTCTCGACGA
>JAJXYV010000116.1 GCA_021780435.1 Pseudomonadota bacterium | reverse complement strand
GATAACCTCGTCGTGCTCGAAGGGCTCGGGATCGCCTCGGCGATCTTCCTCGGCCTGTCGCGCGGCGGCCTGCACGCGCTGACCCTGGCCGGCGCGCGGCCTGAAATGGTCAAGGCCCTGATCCTCAACGACGTCGGTCCGCAGCTCAATCCCGCCGGGCTCCTCCGGATCAAGAACTATATCGGCCGCCTGCCCCTGCTGCGCGACGTCGACGAAGCGGCGGCTTTTTTCAAAGACACGATGGGCGCGCATTTCCCGGCAGTGCCTGACGAGCATTGGCGCTTTTACGCCCAGAATTCGATGAACGTCACGCCGGAGCGGCTGCGCCTTTCCTATGATCCGCAACTGGCGCGGACGATGGAGAGTTTCGACCCCGAGGCGCCGCTCCCGGACTTCTGGCCGCAATTTGGCGGCCTCAGGATCCCGATCCTCGCCCTGCGCGGCGCAAATTCCGACCTCCTGACCCCGGAGGTTTTAAACGAAATGGCGGCGCGCAACCCCTTGTGCCAGATCCATGTCGTGCCTGGACAGGGTCACGCGCCGCTGTTGCTGGACTTTCCGACCCTTGAGCGGATCGCCGAATTCATCGTCGAGGCGGAAAAATCCGCCTGACCGTCACGCCTCGCGCGCGCCGGAGAAGGCCGTGGCGCCAAGCGGCGAGGTGAATGTGCCGGCCAGCGTGTCGCCATCGGCCTTGACGCTGAAGCCAATCGCGAAATTGCCCATCGGCGTTGGGACATGGGCCGTAAATTCGGCGGTATCCTCGGTGACCTGAAGATCGTTCAGCGGCGCCTCGCCGATCGGCGAGATCAGGCCGCCGGTGCCGTCGGCATTGATCCGCAGCGAAGGTGTCTGGACGCCGAAGGGCGTTTCCAGCGTCAATTTCCAGGTGCCGACGATTCCCATTTCTCCGTCCTTTGCGCAAGCGCTTGCCGTCGCGTTTCAGTTTCCGACGCGGGCGGCGCAATCATAACGGCAGGCGGCGCGCGCCGCCAGACGGGGGAAGTTGTGAATCACCAGCCCGCGATGCGAGAGCAGGAGCGTCCGGCGGCGCCGAATTCATAGCGGTCGCCGCAAGCATAGGCCACCGGCGGCACATGGCTCCGCTCGAACAGGTCGTAGCCTTCCTTGAGATTTCGCCAGAACCTTGTCCAGTCATGATGCGGCGGCGGCGCATTCGTCGTCGGGAGGAACGCCAGGAATTGCTTCGGCGAGGTGGTTTCGCGGACCAGGGCCTCTTCCGTCATCCGGAACGGGAAGATATGGACCGGGACCTCGTGCTCGCCGTTGCGCAGCGCCGCGGCGACAATGCCGTAGATTTCGTCGATCCCCGCGTTGGTCATGGCGAAACAGCCGACCGACTTGCAATCGCCGTGAACCATCACGGCGTTGCCGGTCGAACCCATGCGACGGTCATAAGCGTTCGGATAGCCGAGATCGAAAGCCAGATGGTAATGCGAGTTCGGATTGAGCTGTCGCGCCGAGACCGAATAGAAGCCCTCGGGCGACTGGTAATCGGCCTGCCGCGTCTTCGGCCCGAGTTCGCCGGACCATTTGCAGATCGGATAGGCCTTGTAGAGCGCGTAATTCTCGTCGCGCTTCATCCAGAGTTCGAGAACGCCTTCCTTCTTGAAGATCCGAACATAAACCGGTTGGCCCATCTTGAAGCCGCCGCCGGAGGCTTCAAGCGGCGTCACTTGCGGCTGGACTGGGGTCACGGCGGCCTGGGCGCCCCCGACGGAAGACGTCACGGCGGCGAGGGCGGTGGCAATGCCCGGAAAGCCCCCTTGAGATGAAGCTGCGGCGACGGTCGCAAGCGGCGACGCGGTCGGGGAGCCGGCGTGGACGGCTTGCGCGGGCGAAGGCGCCGAAAGCGTTGGCGCAAGCCCTTGTCCGGGAATCGGCGGGATCGCCGGGAGATTGCCGGTCGCCGGCCTCACCGCAGCTTCGACCATGGGCGGCGCTTCAGCCGCGTTCAGAGACGTCGGGCGGACGGGCGGGAGCGGCGCCGGCTTGCCGTGGAACAAGGCGTCGGCGACGGGCTGCTCGGGCGCAGCCGGGAGCTCCGCGGGATTGGTCGGCGTCGCCAGATCGCTGCCCTGCAGCGCGGCCTCGATGACGTCTGCGTCATCGCTCATGCGCAGATCAAGAGGCGCGGCGAGCGTGTTCGCTGGAGAGAATACCGGCGAAGCCTCCGATTCGAGGCTCGCGATGATCGGGCCGCGCGGAGGGGACGGCGGGACGACGGCAGGCTGAGACTGAACTTCAGCCTCGCGCTGAGCCGGAACGGGCGCCGCGTCGCGCGTGGCGGAAACGGGCTCGCCCGCCAGGACGTCCTGCTGCGCGGATGCGGCCTGAGCAGGCGCCGCAGGGTCGGCAGCCTGTTGCTCCATCGCGGCCTGATAGGACAGGAAGGCGCCGAGGCACAAGGACGCCGCGCTGGCGGCGGTCAGGCCGAGAAATCGCGCCCAATTGCGATGCTTCACCGTCACCGCCTCCGACATCCATGACGATTCGAAAAACGCCGTTACGCGCGCCGTTACCCGCCCCGCGAGGCGCCGTGAAAGCAAAGCCGGAAGACCGCACCGGACTTACACGATCCTAAGCATTCCATCTTGCGCGGCGCTTGCCATGCTTCAAATCAATTTCTTAGCCTCTGGCGCGGGAGGGCGCGTTTTTTCCACAGCTATTGCTTTTCTGCAACAGTCCAGCAAAAAGCCTGCGCTCCATTTTTTAGGGGATGCCGATCATCTTGTGCGTTTGCAGGCTGAGGCGCCAACGCGGATGGGCGATGCAAAAAGCCGTGGCGGCCGCCGTATTCCGCTCACGGTCCGGGCCATCCATCGGCTGTAGAAAGAACCTCTCAAAATCAAGATGTTCAAACGATTCCGGCGCGAGACCCGGCTGCGGAAAGACCAGCTTGAGCTCCTGCCCGCTGGTCGCGCGCAAGGGCGCTCCAGCCTTGGGGCTCACGCAAAGCCAGTCGATTCCCGGCGGCGGCTCCATCGTTCCATTGCTCTCCACAGCAATGAAGAAGCCTTCGGCGTGGGCGGCTTCGATCAGCGCCGAATCGAGTTGCAACAAGGGTTCGCCCCCCGTGAAGACCACGCAGCGCTCCGCCCTGCCCGCGCCCCAGATCTCGGCAAGGCGCCGCGCCAAGGCGGGCGCGTCGGCGAACTTGCCGCCGCCTTCGCCGTCGACGCCGACGAAATCCGTGTCGCAGAAATCGCAGGCCGAGGCGTCGCGATCCTCCTCGCGCCCGCTCCAGAGATTGCAGCCGGCAAAGCGGCAGAACACGGCGGCGCGTCCCGCCTGCCCGCCCTCGCCCTGGAGGGTCTTGAAGATTTCCTTGACGCTATAGGCCAAAACCTGCCCTCAACAATCGGCCGGAAAACCGCCGGTGAAGACGATTTCCTTGATCTTCTTGCGACGGTTCGGCTTTTCCAGGGGCCGACGGTCCTCCGGCAGCAAAGCTGGATCGCCGCGCTTGCCGATGGCGACCATCGCTTCCAGTTTCAGCCCCTCCGGCGCCTGTGTCGCAGCGCGCGCGAGGCCGCGGTCGAAGCCGCCCATGGCGCGGGTGCTCCAGCCCAGCAGCGAGGCCTGGAACGCCAGGCTCGCCCAGGCCGCGCCCGCATCGAAGGAGGCGGAGCCGGACATCATTTCCTCGGTCTTGCCATCGGGCGTGAAGGCCGCCTTGCTCGCGACCAGCACGAGAGCCGAGGCGTTCCGGCTCCAGACCCGGTTGGGCTCGCTCAGGCAGGCATGAAGTTTTTCGAACTCCGGCTCGCCCCGCCGGGCGAACGCGAAGCGCCACGGCTGCGAATTATAGCTCGAAGGCGCGAAACGCGCCGCCTCGAACAAGGCGAACAGGACATGATCCGGGATCGGCTCGCCAGTCATGGCGCGGGACGACCACCGCCCGATGAACAGCGACGAGACCGGGGTGTCGGCGGCGCGTTCGCCGGCTTGCGAGACGAGTGAGACGAGCGCGGGATCGGGTTCGAACATTCCATCTTTCCGAAATTTGACCTTGGCTCAGAGATTGCGCGCCGCCGTTCGCCGCGCAAGGTCAAATTCCGGCAAAGGCGCGCTTGCCCAAACGCGAATGCGAGGAGGCCCCAAGACAATCGGCCATTTTTGTGGATTAATCGGCCTTGAACGAGAACGACTCGCGAGACCCAAGTGACCGCCCTTTTCGTCGGACATTCCTATATCGACATGACGATGGTCGCCGATTCCATGCCGACCGGCGACGAAAAAGCCGTCGCGAAGGATTACGCCGTCTCGTTCGGCGGCAATGCGGTCACCGCGGCCTTCGCCTGCGCCAAACTGGGCGTGCAGACTGATCTCCTCACCACCATGTCGGACGACTGGCTCGGCCAGATGTTCTGGGAAATGGCGCATAAATACGGGGTCTCGATCTATCCGCGCAAAGTGGCGCGCTCGTCGTTGTCCTTCGTGCTGCCCAAGGGCGGCAAGCGCGCGATCCTGCGCGCCCGCGACTCGCATTATCTACGCCCTTTCATGAAGCTCGACGTGTCGAGCTACGAGGCCTTGCATCTCGACGGCCACCAGGCCGACGCCGCGCTGTTCTACGCCTGCGCCTTCCGCGAGCGTGGCCTCCTGACGTCGCTCGACGGCGGCGCCGTGCGGACGAACACCGAGGAGGTCCTGCGCCATATCGACGTCGCGGTCGTCGCGGAGGCCTTTTGCCGGCAACTCAAGCTGACCCCGCTCGAGACGCTGACCTATCTGACCTCGCGCGGCGTGAAGATCGCGGCGGTGACCGAGGGCGAACACGGCCTGCTGTGGAGCGACGAGGATGGGCTGATCTCCCGCATGCCGGCCTTGCGCGTTCCGGAGGACAAAGTCGTCGACACGTCGGGCGCCGGCGACGTCTTTCACGGCGCCTATCTCGCGTCCTATCTGCGCAACCGCACGGCGCGCTGGGCCGAGCATTTCGCTTTCGCGCGCGCCGCGTCGGCCTTCAAGATCCAGCATCTGGGCAACGAAGCGGGTTTGCCGTCGCTCGGCGACATTGCGGAAATGCAACGCCTCTACGGCGAAAACATGGTAGCAATCTGATCCGGCCTGCCTCTCGACGCAGGCCGCAACGAATCGATACGAAGAGTCGGAAACATGTCTCGTGTCCTCGTCCCCACCTTGTTGTCGCTGGCCGGCCTCTGCGCGCTCGCGGGCGCCGCAACAGCCCAGACCCGGACCTGCCAGGGAGAAATCACGCGCCTCGAAACCTTGATCGCGCAGACCGAGACCGGCGGACCGCCAGTGCCGGACACAAGGGAAGGAGCCTTCGCCACCATGCATCGGCAGCCGACCACAGCCACCATTCTGGCGGCGGACAAGGACGCGAGGGCGAGGGCCAAAGCGGCGCTGGACAGCGCGCGCAAGGCCCAGGCGCAGGGCAAGGAGGCGGCCTGCCTCAAGGCGCTCGACGACATCGCGTTCTGACAGGCGACTGGGCCTCAGCCCGCCCGAAGGCGCGTCAGCCGGCCCAAGCCAGGACGCCGCCGCTGGTCGGCTCGCGCGCCCCCGTCGTGGTCGGAAAGGTCAGTGGCAGGCCCTTCACGGAACGCACCGCCAGAAAGGCGAAGGCCTGGGCTTCGATCGCCTGCGAATCCCAGCCGAAATCCTCGGCCCGGCGCACGGGACAGGGGGCGCGCTGCGCCAGCGCCTGAACGATGGCCGGATTGCGCGCGCCGCCGCCGCACAGAACGATCATGCGCGGCGCCTCTGGCAGGAATTTCAGATGCGCCAATATGCCGGACGCGGTGAAGGCGGCCAGCGTCGCCGCCGCGTCGGGCGTGGCGAGCGCCGCAATGGGCGCCGATGAAAACTCATTGCGATCCAGTGACTTCGGCGGTCTTTGTGAGAAATAGGAATGAGCCATGAGCGCCGCCAGCGCTCCCTCGTCAACCTTGCCGGACAGGGCGTAGGCGCCGTCGGCGTCCATCGCGGCGCCGGTGCGCGCGAGCATCAGGTCGTCGAGAAGCGCGTTGCCCGGACCGGTGTCGCAGGCAATCGGATCCTGTCCCGCCGCGACATGGGTCATGTTGGCGACCCCGCCGATATTCACGAAGAGCAAAGGCAGAGCCGCGCCGGAAACCTCAGCGAGCGCGCGATGATAGACCGGAACGAGCGGCGCGCCCTGCCCGCCCGCCGCGAGATCCGCCGCGCGCAGGTCATAGGCGACGTCGATCCCGATGGCGCGGGCGACCGCCGCGCCGTCGCCGATCTGAACGGTGAGGCCGCGCTCAGGCCGGTGCGCGACGGTCTGCCCATGAAAGCCGACGAGGTCGACCGCTTCGGGCTTGATCTTCTCGCTCGCGAGAAAATCCTCGATCGCCTCGACATGGCGCCGGGTGATGAGGGCCTCGGCCTCGGCCAAAGGTCCGGGCCGGTCCTCGCGCCTGGCCAGATATTTTGCGGCGTCCATGGCGGCGCGCAGCAGCGCTCGCTCGCCCTCGGCAAAGGGATAGGAGGCCGTGGGGCCGAATTTCAGAGTCTGGCGACCGTCGGTCTCGAGAAAAGCCAGATCGATCCCATCCATCGACGTGCCGCTCATTGCGCCAATGGCGCGGAAGATTTTCGGCATTGCAAATCCCACGGAGACTTTACGACATTATCTTGAGGCGCAGGCTATCCCCAAAACGCCGGAATTGCGACCATGATCGAACTCTTCTACTGGCCGACCCCCAATGGCCATAAGATTATGATTTTCCTTGAGGAAACAGGCCTACCCTATGAGATCAGGCCGGTGAACATCGGCGCCGGCGACCAGTTCAAGGAGGATTTCCTGAAGATCGCGCCGAACAACCGCATGCCGGCCATCATTGATCATGCGCCGGCTGATGGCGGCGCGCCGATTTCCATTTTCGAGTCCGGCGCGATCCTCGAATATCTGGCCGAGAAGACCGGAAAATTCCTGCCCGCCGCAGTTCGCGAGAAATATGCAGTGCTGCAATGGTTGTATTGGCAGATGGGCGGCCTCGGGCCGATGGCCGGGCAGAACCATCATTTTGCGGTCTATGCGCCGGAAAAAATGCCCTACGCGATTCAACGCTATGTGAAGGAGACCAACCGCCTCTATGGCGTGCTCGACCGCCAGCTCGCCAAGACCCGCGATCGAGGCGGCTTCATCGCCGGCGACTATTCCATCGCCGACATGGCGTCTTACCCTTGGGTCGTGCCCTGGAAGGCCCAAGGCCAGAACCTCGACGATTTTCCGGACCTGCGCCGCTGGTTCGACGCCATCCGCGCCCGCCCCGCAGTGCAGCGGTCGTATGACATCGGTGAGAAGATTCGCCCGTCGACGGCGCCAATGGATGACGCCGCCAAGAAGATCCTTTTCGGCCAGACCGCCGAGAACACGAAGCGCTGAACCGCCGGCCCGCGCTGACGTGCGGGGCGCCTTGAGAGCGGCGCGCGAACGCGCATGAGCAAAGAGAAGCATGTTCTACGAACCCGAAATGCGCGACCGCGCCCTGCTGCCGCATGACCCGTTCAAGGCCCTGGTCGCGCCGCGCCCCATCGGCTGGATCTCGACCCGGAGCCTTTCCGGCGCGGTCAATCTGGCGCCTTACAGCTTCTTCAACGCCATCTGTGGAGCCCCGCCGCTTCTGGCCTTTTCCAGCGAGGGCGCCAAGGACAGCGCGAGTTTCGCAGAGGAAAGCGGCGAGTTCGTCTGGAACATGGCGAATTTCCCGCTGCGCGAGGCGATGAACGCCTCCTCGGCCGCGCTGCCGCGCGGATCCAGCGAATTCGAACACGCTGGCCTGGCGAGCGCGCCCGGAGTCAAGGTCCGGGCGCCGCGCGTGGCGGCGAGCCCGTGCAGCCTTGAATGCAAGGTGACCGAGATCGTCCGCCTCAAGGACCTGTCCGGCTCGCTGACCGGCGCCATCCTGACCATCGGCCAGGTCGTCGGCGTCCATATCGACGAAGCCTTCCTGCGCGAAGGCGCCTTCGACCTCGCCGCCGCCGAGCCGATCCTGCGCTGCGGCTATGCGGCCGATTACGCGACGCTCGGCCCCATGTTCCGGATGGCGCGGCCGGGGTGAGCCTCAGCCGCCGATCACGCTGGTGATCACCTGGCCGCCGCGATTGATCTGCAGCTTCCAGACATAGGGACGTTCCGCGGCCACCCGTTCAAGGTCGCGCGTCGTCTGGATCTTTTCGCCATTGAGCGAGAGCACGATGTCGCCTTTCTGGAAGCCGACCATGGCGGCGGCGGTATTGTCGTCGACGCCGATCACGGCCACGCCCTCCTGGGCGTGCGCGATGGAAAATTCCTCGATCGTCGCCGGCGAAATATTGACCACCGTCGCCCCCGCAAAAGGCGAGGCGCCCGAGATCGTGATGCGATCGCGCGCCGGGCGCTCCGGGGCCGACACCAGTTTTAGCGGCACGAGCGCCTGCTTGCCGTCACGGCGAATTGTCAGCGTCGCCGTCCCGCCGACCGTCTTGGCGCCAAGGCGATAGCCGACGCCGCCCGAATCGCTGACCTCCTTTCCGTCCACCGCCAGGATAACGTCGCCGCGCTTGAGCCCGCCTTCGGCCGCCGGCCCCTTGGGATCGACTTCGGCCACCAGCGCCCCCATGGGACGATCGAGCCCGAGGGAATCGGCCAGATCGCGGTTCAGGTTCTGCAATGTCGCCCCGAGCCAGGGGCGATGAACCTCCTTGCCGCCCGCCTTGGCCGTCGCCACCACGCCCTTCACCATATTGACGGGGATGGCGAAGCCGATGCCGACCGAGCCGCCGGACTGCGAGAAGATCGCCGAATTGATGCCGATGAGCCGGCCATCCATATCGACCAGCGCGCCGCCGGAATTGCCGGGATTGATCGCGGCGTCGGTCTGGATGAAGAAGCCGTAATCCGAAATGCCGATTTCCGTGCGCGCCACCGCCGAGACAATGCCCTGCGTCACCGTCTGGCCGACGCCGAAGGGATCGCCAATCGCCAGCGCCAGGTCGCCGACTTCGATGGCGTCGGAATCGCCCATCTCCAGAACCGGAAAGCTTTCGCCCGAAGCCTTGATGCGCAGGATCGCCAGGTCGCTGCGCGGGTCTCGCAACAGGACCTCGGCGGGGAACTCGCGGTGATCCGCCAGCGAAACCTTCACGTCGGTCATGTTTTCGATGACGTGATTATTCGTCACGACCAGGCCCGACGGATCGACAATGACCCCGGAGCCGAGCGATTGCGCCGTTGGCCCGCCCGACCGCTTGCCCTCGCCGAAAAAGCGCCGGAAAATCGGGTCGTCGAACAGGGCGTTGCGGGGCTGCCGCTCGACCCGCTGGGCGTAGACATTCACCACCGCGGGCGCCGCCTTCTTCACGATCGGCGCGTAGCTGAACTTCACCTGCGCCGCCGATTGCGGAATGGCGCGCGTTTCCTCGGCGCGGGCCGGCACGGTCAAAACGAGCCCGAGGCCGAGCGCGGCAATAGCGAAACGGGCGGGAAGCGGTTTCATCGACGCCATGCGATTCCTCATCAGTCCGTGGCGGGAATATAAGCGTCGGTCTGCCAATGAAAAAGGGCGGCTCGATGGCCGCCCTTGAACAGAATATCGCGGAGATTATTCCGCGGCTTCGGCCGGAGCAGACCCCGCGCCCTTGGCGTTGACGTCGCGGTCGACGAATTCGATCACCGCCATGGCGGCGTTGTCGCCGTAGCGGAAGCCGGCCTTGAGCACGCGAGTGTAGCCGCCATTGCGCTCCTTGTAACGCGGGCCCAGCACATCGAACAGCTTCTTGACCAGTTCGACGTCCTTGATCTGGGCGATGGCCTGGCGGCGGGCGTGCAGGTCGCCGCGCTTGCCCAGCGTCACCAGCTTCTCGACCACCGGACGAAGATCCTTCGCCTTGGGCAGGGTCGTGACGATCTGCTCATGCTTGATGAGCGCCTGGGACATGTTGGCGAACATCGCCTTGCGATGCTCTGCGGAACGATTGAAACGACGCTTGGAACGACCATGATACATTTGGCTTCTCCATGATTGTTACGGCCGCCGTGCCAAGGAACGACCGTTCTGTGCTTTGCCCTTGCGGGCCGCGACCCCGGCCCTGTTTCAGGGCCGGGAGACAACTCAATAATGCTCTTCGAAGCGCTTGGCGAGCTCGTCGATATTCTCCGGCGGCCAGCCCGTGACTTCCATGCCGAGGTGCAGGCCCATCTGCGCCAGCACTTCCTTGATCTCGTTGAGCGACTTGCGGCCGAAGTTCGGCGTGCGGAGCATTTCCGCCTCCGTCTTCTGGATCAGGTCGCCGATATAGACGATGTTGTCGTTCTTGAGGCAGTTGGCCGAGCGGACCGACAGCTCCAGTTCGTCGACCTTCTTGAGCAGCGCCGGGTTGAAGGCGAGCTCCGGGATCGACGGCGCGTGCTCTTCGCGCTTGGGCTCCTCGAAATTCACGAAGACATTGAGCTGGTCCTGCAGGATGCGCGCGGCGAAGGCCACGGCGTCTTCCGGCGTGAGCGAGCCGTTGGTCTCGACCTGCATGGTCAGCTTGTCATAATCGAGCACCTGGCCCTCGCGGGTCGGCTCGATCCGGTAGGAGACCTTCTTGACCGGCGAATAGATCGAATCGACCGGGATCAGGCCGATCGGCGCATCCTCCGCGCGGTTGCGGTCGGCCGGGACATAGCCCTTGCCGGTGTTGACGGTGAACTCCATGCGGATTTCCGCGCCCTCGTCGAGGGTGCAGAGCGCCAGCGTCGGGTTCAGAACCGCAATGTCGCCAGTCACGCCGATGTCGCCCGCGTAAACCACGCCCGGACCCTGCTTCTTCAGGGTCATGCGCTTCGGGCCGTCGCCGTGCATCTTGATGGCCACGTCCTTGATGTTCAGGACGATGTCCGTGACGTCCTCGCGGACGCCGGGAATGGAGGAGAACTCGTGCAGCACGCCGTCGATATGGACGGAAGTGATGGCGGCGCCTTGCAGCGACGACAGCAGGATGCGGCGAAGCGCATTGCCGAGCGTCAGGCCAAAGCCGCGCTCGAGCGGTTCGGCGACCACGGTCGCAACGCATTTGGGATCTTCGCCAGGCATGACCTGCAGCTTGTTCGGCTTGATGAGTTCCTGCCAGTTCTTCTGAATCATAGTCGCCTCTTCCTCAGGCCGGGGCATATCGGTTCGTCAACCATGGCCGGCGGCCCGCTTCACGGAAAATCCCGCGAAGGCCCCGTCGGGCCTTCGCGGGCAATCTTGAGCAGAAAAAATCAGACGCGGCGGCGCTTGCGCGGGCGGCAGCCGTTATGCGGGATCGGCGTCACGTCGCGGATGGAGGTGACGGTGAAGCCCGCGGCCTGCAGGGCGCGAAGCGCCGATTCACGGCCCGAACCGGGACCGGAAACCTCGACCTCAACCGTGCGCATGCCATGCTCGGCGGCCTTGCGGGCGGCGTCTTCGGCGGCCATCTGCGCGGCGTAGGGAGTCGACTTGCGCGAACCCTTGAAGCCCATCGTGCCGGCGGACGACCAGGAGATCGTGTTGCCCTGGGCGTCGGCGATGGTGATCATCGTGTTGTTGAACGAGGAATAGACATGCGCGACGCCCGAGGCGATGTTCTTGCGCTCCCTGCGGCGAACGCGGGTGTTGTCCTTGGCCATTCTTTTTCAGTCCTTCTGGCGCGCCCGTAGTTCCAGGCGCTGGGGTGAGCGGGCGCCCTTTTTCGGCGCCCTGTCATCTCGAGGCCGAACGGCCCCGAACAATTACTTCTTCTTGCCGGCGATCGGCTTCGCCTTGCCCTTGCGGGTGCGAGCGTTCGTGTGGGTGCGCTGGCCGCGAACGGGGAGCTGGCGACGATGGCGCAGGCCGCGATAGCAGCCGAGATCCATCAGGCGCTTGATATTCATCGCGACTTCGCGGCGCAGGTCGCCTTCGACCATATAGTCGCGGTCGATCGTCTCACGGATCTGCAGCACTTCCGCATCGGTCAGCTGATTGACCCGGCGCTCGGCCGGAATGCTGACCTTTTCGCAGATCTCTTCGGCCTTCTTCGCGCCGATGCCGTGAATGTACTGCAGCGCGATCACGACGCGCTTGTTGGTCGGGATATTGACGCCGGCTATACGAGCCATTCTTCTCTCCATGTGGGGCCGCGAGGCCCGGGTTGAACCCGCGTCCGGTGGGGAGGCCGGCCCTTGCGGGTTGTAAAGAAAAACAACGCTCCAGCCTTTTCAGCCGGAGCGTGTCAGCAAGCAGTCCCCTTACAGCGGCGACGGCTTTTCGTCAACTGCCTTTCAGGGAAATGACGGCCGGGATTTATTTTCCCAGGACCGCGTCCAATTCGGCGGTCACCGCGTCGATGGCCGCCATGCCATCGACGGTGCGCAATTCCCCGACCGACTTGTAATAATGCGACACCGGCGCGGTCAGTTCATGGTATTGCGCCAGGCGCTTCTTGAAGCTTTCCGGATTGTCGTCGGCGCGGACCGTTCCACCGGCGGCGACCGTTTCGCGGGCGCGATTCTCGATGCGCGACAGCAGGATCTGGTCATCGACGACCAGTTCGACCACCGCGTCGAGCTCCTTGTGATGCTTCTTGAGCATGGCGTCGAGCGCCTTGGCCTGCGCCACCGTGCGCGGAAAGCCGTCGAGGATGAAGCCCTTGACGCAATCCGGCTCCTCGATTCGGGCCTCGATGATGCCGACCACGATCTCGTCGGAGACAAGACCGCCCGATTCCATCACCGCCTTGGCCTGCAGGCCTATGGCTGAGCCCGCCTTGACCGCGGCGCGCAGCATGTCTCCGGTGGAGAGCTGCGGAATGCCGTATTTCTGTTCCAGCCGCGCCGACTGGGTTCCCTTCCCTGCGCCGGGCGGTCCGAGCAGAATCAGCCTCATTTCTTCTTCCCCCTGAGCTTGGCCTTTTTCACCAGCCCCTCATATTGCTGGGCCTGGAGATGGCCATGGATTTGCGCAACCGTGTCCATGGTGACGCTGACGACGATCAACAGGGACGTTCCGCCGAAATAGAACGGAAGCGCAAATTGGGAAATGAGCATTTCGGGTAGGAGGCAGATGATCGCCAGATAAGCGGCGCCCAGCACCGTGATGCGGGTCAGGACGTAATCGATGAATTGCGCGGTGCGCTCGCCCGGACGCACGCCCGGAATGAAGCCTCCGTGTTTCTTCAGGTTTTCCGCCGTCTCGACCGGGTCGAACACGATCGCCGTATAGAAGAAGGCGAAGAAAACGATGAGCGCCACGTAGAGGAACATATAGGCGGGCCGACCGTGGCCAAGATAGGTGGCCAGAAAGCCGAGTACGCCTCCGGCCCCGCCATTTTGCGAGAAATTGGCGATCGTCGTCGGCAGCAACAGTAGCGACGAGGCGAAGATCGGGGGAATCACGCCCGAGGTGTTCAATTTCAGCGGCAGGAACGAGGTCTGGCCCTCATAGATCCGGTTGCCCTGCTGGCGCTTCGGATAGGTGATCAGCAGACGACGCTGGGCGCGCTCCATGAAGACGATGAAGGCCACCACCGCGAAGGACATCGCGAGCAGACCGATCAGCACCAGGGGCGAGATCGCGCCCTGGCGCGAAAGTTCCAGGGTATTGCCGATCGCCGACGGAAAGGCCGCGACAATGCCGGCAAAAATGATCAGTGAAGAGCCGTTGCCGATGCCGCGCGAGGTGATCTGTTCGCCGAGCCACATCAGGAACAGGGTGCCCCCCATCAGGGTCAGAACCGTCGAAATCCTGAAGAACCAGCCCGTATCCGTCACGACATTGGGCTGCCCTTCGAGGCCGACCGCGATGCCATAAGCCTGGAAGGCGGCGATCACCACGGTCAAGTACCGGGTATATTGATTCATGACCTTGCGGCCCTGCTCGCCTTCCTTCTTGAGCTGCTCGAGCGAAGGAATGACCGAGGTCATCAGCTGCACGATGATCGAGGCCGAGATGTACGGCATGATGTTCAGGGCGAAAATCGCCATGCGCTGCACGGCGCCGCCCGCGAACATGTTGAACAGTTCGAGCACGCCCTGCTGCTTGCCATGGAAATTGGCGGCGAAGGCCGCCGGATCGATTCCCGGCAGCGGGATATAGGTGCCGAGGCGATAGACGATCAGCGCCCCGAGGGTGAACCAGATCCGCTTCTTGAGCTCCTCGGCCTTGCCGAAGGACGCGAAATTGATGTTAGCCGCAAGCTGTTCCGCTGCCGAGGCCATGTCTTACGCTCCAGATGCGCGGGCGCCGCGCGTGGAAAATCAAGAAAACGGGGCGGAGACTCTTCGTCCGCCGCCCCGTGTTAGTCTTTCGCTACGGCAAAATCACGCCCTTTTTCGACGAAATTTGCCCCAGGATTTTCAGGCGTTGGCCGTTTCGGCCCCAGCCAGCAGCGTGACCGCTCCGCCGGCCTTCTCGATGGCCGCAACCGCGGACTTCGACGCCGCGGCGACCTGGAAGGTCAGCTTGGCCTTCAACTCGCCATTGCCGAGGACCTTGACGCCGTCGCGCGGCTTGGACACGACGCCGGCGGCGATCAGGGCTTCCAACGTCACGGGCGCATTGGCGTCGAGCTTGCCGGCTTCGACGGCCTGCTGGATGCGGCCAAGATTGACTTCGTTGTAATCCACCGAGAAGGGATTCCAGAAGCCGCGCTTCGGCAGGCGGCGATGCAGGGGCATCTGGCCGCCTTCGAAACCCTTGATGGCGACGCCGGTGCGGGCCTTCTGGCCCTTGACGCCGCGACCCGCGGTCTTGCCCTTGCCGGAGCCGATGCCGCGGCCCACCCGCATGCGCTCCTTGGTGGAGCCGGGATTGTCGGAAATGCCGTTGAGCTTCATGTGCGTCGCTCCCTTCAGGCTTCGACGCGCACGAGATGCGCGACTTTTTCGATCATGCCGCGCACGGCGGGGGTGTCCTTCAACACCGCCTTGCGGCCGATCTTGTTGAGCTT
>JAJXYV010000156.1 GCA_021780435.1 Pseudomonadota bacterium | reverse complement strand
CGGCGTATAGGCGCCCGCCGTTGCGGCTAATCGATCGCCAAGGATTTCAGCTTCCTGTGCAGGGCCGAGCGCTCCATGCCGATGAACTCCGCCGTGCGCGAAATATTGCCGCCGAACCGGTTGATCTGGGCGACCAGATATTCGCGCTCGAATACCTCGCGGGCGTCGCGCAGGGGCAGACTCATCAGCTTCTCCCCGCCTGATCCGGTCGGGGTCGAGGGAACGAGGGCGCCGATCTCGCGCGGCAGCATTTCGGCGGTGATCTCAGCCTCCTGATCGCCCCCTGCCAGGATCATCAGCCGCTCGATATTGTTGCGCAGCTGGCGGATATTCCCCGGCCAGTCATGCGATTGCAGCACCGCCATAGCGTCGTCGCCGATTTTTCGGCGCGGCAGGCCGGAATTGGCGGCGAGCTGGTCCATGAAGAAATTGATCAGTTCCGGTATGTCCTCGCGGCGCTCCGACAGCGACGGCACCCGCACCGGCACGACCGAGAGCCGGTGGAAGAGATCCTCGCGGAACGTTCCGTCGGCGATGGCGCGCGGCAGGTCGCGCGCCGAAGAGGAAATCACCCGGACGTCCACATGGACCCGGGTCGCGCCCTCGACGCGGGTGAAATTCTGTTCCAGCAGCACGCGCAAGATCTTGGCCTGGGTCTCGCGCGGCATATCGGCGACTTCGTCGATATAGAGCGTGCCGCCATGGGCTTCCTCGAGCGCGCCGGTCTTCCGGGGGCGCCCATCGCGGGCCTCGACGCCGAACAGCTCCATCTCCATTGTATCGGCGGCGATGGCGGCGGCGTTTATGACCACGAAAGGCCCGCCCGCGCGGGTCGAGGCCTCGTGGATGGCCCGCGCCGTCAGCTCCTTGCCGACTCCGGGCGCGCCGGTGATGAGAATGCGCGAATTGGCGGGCGCGACGCGCTCGATCAGCTGCTTGAGCTGCTGCAGCGCCACCGAATGGCCGACCAGAGTGTTCGAGCCCGCCGAACGCGCCTTCAGCTCGGAAACTTCGCGGCGCAGGCGGGAGGTCTCCAGCGCCCGCTCCGCCACCAGCACGAGACGGTCGGCCTTGAAGGGCTTTTCGATGAAGTCATAGGCGCCCTGCCGGATCGCCGTCACCGCTGTTTCGATGTTGCCATGGCCGGAAATCATGACGACCGGCAGGGTTTCATGGTGGCGCTTGATCGATTCCAGCAACTGGAGTCCGTCGAGCTTCGAGCCCTGCATCCAGATATCGAGAAAGACGAGATGCGGCCGGCGCGCCTCGATCGCCGTCAGCGCCTCGTCGGAATTGCGCGCCGTGCGCGTCGAAAAGCCCTCGTCCTCCAGAATGCCGGAGACCAGTTCGCGAATGTCGGCTTCGTCGTCGACGATGAGAATGTCGTGAGCCATGATCGCCCTTCGCTCAAGCTTTACCGGCGCTGACCGCGCCTTCCATCGCCGCGCCGGGCGCGGCGATGGGGAAATGCAGGCGCACCAGCGCGCCCTGCCCCGAGGCGGCGTCGAGCAGTTCGATGCCGCCCCCGTGATCCTCGAGAATCTTCGCCACGATCGGCAGGCCCAGTCCCGTGCCTTCCGCGCGCGTCGTCATATAGGGTTCGAGCAGCCGCGCGCGGTTCTCGCGCGGAAAACCCTTGCCATTGTCCTCCACATCGATGATCGCCACGCCGTCCTCGACGCGCAGGGTCACGTCGATCTTCGGCGCCCGCTCCTGCATGTCGGTCGCGGCTATGCCCTCGGTGGCGTTCTTCACCACATTGGTCACGGCCTGAGACAGCAGCCGGCGGTCGAAGCGCGTGATGACCGGCGCGGGCGGATAGGAGCCCGAAATCGCGATGTCGGCATGGCCGACGCGCATCAGGAACAGCACCTGCTCGATGCAGGCGGTGAGATCGTCGTTCTCCATCTGCGCCTTGGGCATGCGCGAGAAGGCTGAGAACTCGTCCACCATGCGCTTGATGTCGTCCACCTGCCGGATGATCGTATCCGTGCACTGATCGAACACATCCTTGTCGGCGGTGATGACCTTGCCATATTTGCGCTTCAGCCGCTCGGCGGAGAGCTGGATCGGGGTCAGCGGGTTCTTGATCTCATGGGCGATGCGCCGGGCGACGTCGGCCCAGGCCGCCGTGCGCTGCGCCGCGACGAGATCGGTCATGTCGTCGAGCGTCGCGACGAAGGTGCGCTCGCCGCGATTGAGCGGGCCGTTGGTGATGCGGACATTGAAGGTGCGGTCGCGCCCGTCGCGATGGAGGGTGATCTGGCGTTGCGTCATGCGCAAATAGCCGGCGCGCGCCTCCTCGATGATCGCCGCCAGTTCGGGCAACGCTTCAGCCACCGGGCGTCCGATCGCCTTTTCCGCCTCTTCCCCCTCCGCGTCCACCAGAAGGCGCGCGGACGGGTTGAGCACGGTGACGTCGCCCGCCGCGCCGACGCCGATGACCGCCGCCGGAACGCCGAAGAGCACGGCCTCGGTGAAGACCCTGCGCTCGTCCATCATGTGATTGGCGGCGATCAGCCGGCTCTGCTGCTGTCGCAGCTCCGAGGTCATCTTGTTGAAGGTCTGGCCGAGATGGGCGAGATCGCCCTCCGACGGACGCACCGGCACCTGCACATAGAAATTGCCTGCCGAGACCTGGTCGGTCGCGGCGATCAGGCGGCGGATCGGCGCGACGAGGCCATTGGTGAAGGCGAGGCCGATCCACACGGCCGCCAGCAGCATGATCGTCGCGAGCAGGCCGAACATGATCGCGAGCGTCGTCTGGAACTGGCCGCGATGCTGCTCGAAATTATCGAACAGGTGATTCAGCGCCGCCGCCTGTTTCGGGAATTCCAGCGTGAACGGATCGACCGGCCGGCTGGTGTAGAGGAACATGTCGGCGAAGGACGGCATGGGCCGCAGGGCGACGAAGGTCCGCCCCTCGTTCAGGATCAGGCAGAGCGGCTCGTTGCGCAGCGAATCGGCAAAGTCCTGCTCCTGCGGCTTGACCACCGGATCGCGGATCATGGAGCCCGTTTCGACCTGCTCGACGATGGTGCCGTCGCGCTTCATCATGGCCGCCGCCGAGAAGCCGAGGAAATGGGCGCGCGAGGTGAAGAATTCCTTGAACAGCTTGCGGTCGGAATCGAACATCGGCTTGCCGCGGTCGAGGTCTGCCGCCGTGAGCTGGGATTCCTGCAGGAGCCAGAGGCACTGGTTCTCGCGGAACAGATTGGCGGCCTCCGTGGCCCCGCCGATGAAGCCGCGCACGTCGCGCATGAAGGCCGGGTTGAACAATTTGTCGAGCGTCACCGAGCTGACGACGGCCATGGAAATCGCCGGCACCGCGGCGATGATCGCGAAGAGCGCGACGATCCGGATATGCAGCCCCGCCGCGGCCGTCTTCGCCCGCCAGGCGCGCACGAGCTCCACAGCCTCGAACGCGACCAGCAAGGCCAGGATGACCGCGACCACGCCGTCGAGGTAGAAGAGATATTGGACGTTCTGGTCCGTCGGGGTGAGCGGCGTCAGTCCGGCGAAGATCAGAAAGCTGCCGATCGCGATCAGGATCGCGACCGCGACCACGAAGGGGCCGAGCCTCGACAGAAAACGCCTGTCGCGGCGGCGTGACTTCCTCGTTTCGGGTCGTGTTTCTTTTTCTGGTTTCATGAACCGCGAGGCAGGAGGAGGGATTCGAACAGAGACTTTAAAGGACAAAGAGATGCGTGGCAATAATGCAACGCTGTTGCACAATTGCGACAAAATTAGGGAAGTTCCACGGCGTCAGGCCAGTAAGGCCCGCAGGTCCTGCCCGAGATCGGCGACCTTGGCCGGATCCGGCGAGCGCCCGCCATCGAGAAGCCGGCGCGCCAGCAAATGCTCACCCGGCCGGTTGACGGAGTCAACCCCGATCAGTTGTGGGCCGAGATAATAGAACAGTGAAAAGGCGGCGTCGCCAGTGCGCCTTTCGACGCAGAGGTCATGCCCCTCGCTCACGCCCGCCATCTGCAATTTCACGTCATATTGGTCGGACCAGAACCAGGGCGCGGCGGCAAAAGGCTTGTCGCGGCCCATGAGCGAGGCGGCCGCCGCCTTGGCGCTCTCAACCGCATATTGCACGCTTTCGAACCGCTGCAACCGCCCGCCGGCACGGCGCAGCGCGGCGCAATCGCCGGCCGCGACCACCCGCTCCGCGGAGGTCCGGCCTCGGGCGTCGACGACGATCCCGCGCGCGGTCTCGATTCCCGCGTCCGTCGCGAGTTCGTCGTTGGGAATGGCGCCGATGCCGAAAATGACCAGATCGGCGGGGAAAATCCTGCCGGACGCGGTCCTGACGCCGGCGTCCGCGATTTCCGCGACCTGTTCGCCAAAATGAAGCTCGACGCCATGGGCGCGGTGAAGATCAGCGAAAAAGGCGGAGACGATGGGCGTCGTCGCCCGCGCCATCAGCCGGTCCAGCGCCTCGACGACGACCGTCTCGCAGCCGCGCTTGCGCGCCGCCGCCGCGACCTCCAGCCCGATGAAGCCGCCGCCGACGATGACCACCCGCTTCGCGGCGTCCAGCCGATGCGAGAGTTCATGCGCGTCGTCGAGATCGCGCAGGACCCGGACATTGGCGCGGTCCGCGCCGGGCAGTTCGGGGCGCCGCGCCCGCGCGCCGGTCGTCAGCGCCAGGCCGGACCAGGACAGTTCGGCGCCGTCGGCAAGGATCAGGCGGCGCCCCGCAAGGTCGATTTTTACGGCCTCTTGGCCAAGGCGCAGGCCGATCCTTTTCGTCGCCAGAAATTCGGGGCCGCGCAAGGTGAGACGGTCGTCAGCCGTCGCGCCGGCGAGCCAGGCCTTGGACAGAGGCGGACGCTGGTAGGGCGGGTGATTTTCCTTGCCGAGCAGGACGATCTCGCCGTCAAACCCCTCGCCGCGCAGGCTTTCCGCGAGCTGAAGGCCTGCCTGTCCGGCGCCGACGATGACGATCCGCTCGCTCGCTTCCATCTGAACTTCCCTGTGGCTCGCTCTTCCCGCATTTCGCATGAAGGCTTGCGTCGACGCAATCGCCCCGGCTTGAACTGTCGCGCCTCAGGCGCCAGTGTGCCGCGCCGTGGAGGCAAAAATGCAGAAAATCGTCTTTCTAGACGCGGCGACTCTGGCCGAGGCCGTTGTCCTGCCGAAACCGGCCTTTCCCCACCTCTGGACGAATTTCGCCGCGACGGCGCCGCATCAGACCGTCGCGCGGGCGGCGGGCGCGCAGATCGTGATCGTCAACAAGGTCCGGTTCGACGCCGCGACGATCGCCGCCTTGCCCGGCCTGCGCCTGATCGCGATCGCCGCGACCGGCTTCGACAATGTCGATCTCGACGCGGCGCGCGCCGCCGGCGTCGCGGTCACCAATATCCGCGGCTATTCGGTCAATGCCGTCCCCGAACATGTCATGGCGCTGATTCTGGCGCTGAAGCGCCAGATCGTGCCCTATGTCGCGGATGTGCGCGCCGGCGGCTGGCAGGCCGCCGGGCAATTCGCCTTCCATACCCACCGGATCAGCGACCTGCGCGGCGCGCGCATCGGCCTGTTCGGCTCGGGCGCCTCGGGCCAGAGGGTCGCGGAGCTGGCGAAGGCCTTCGGCATGGAGCCGGTCTTTGCCGCGCGCAGGGGCGCCGCGGCGCGGCCGGGAACGCTCAATTTCGACGAGGTCCTGGCGACCTCCGAGATTCTCTCGCTGCATTGCCCGCTCAACGCCGAAACCGAGAACATGATCGGCGCGCGCGAATTCGCGCTGATGCGCCGGAAGCCGCTCCTCATCAACACCGCGCGCGGCGGCCTCGTGGACGAGGAGGCGCTGGAGCGCGCGCTCGACGACGACCTCGTCTCGGGCGCAGGCATCGACGTGACCCGCCCCGAGCCGCCGCCGCTGGACAGCGCGATCATGCGGCTCGCGCAACGCCACAACGTCCTGGTCACCCCGCACATCGCCTGGGCCAGCCTCGAAGCCCAGCAGACGCTCGCCGACCAACTCGGCGAAGTCCTCGCCACTTTCGAGCGTGGCGCGCGGATGAACCGGCTGGATTAGCGGGGGTGGCGGAGAGCATGGCGCGAATGTCGCCATTACGGAAATTTCGCGAAATTTCCGTAATGAGACAGCAGCAAAGGCGCGACGCCCACGCCGCGGACAACATGTCAGTGTGCGCCCGCGGCAGAGGATGCTTTCATCTTGTCGGCGAACAGCAGGATGACGGCGGCGACCGCCAGCAGGACTCCGATCACCGCGAATGCGTCGCTGAAGGCCATGATCAGCGCCTGGCGCCGGACCGCCGCGCCGATCGCGACGATCGCCTTGTGCTGAGCCGCGGCGGCGTCCGAGACGCCGTGAACGAGGAAATAATGGGTCAGCGACTCGACACGCTGGCGGACTTCGTCGCGAAACATCGTCACTGACTGGCCGATGATGTTGGAGTGGAATTGCTCCCGCTTGGTGATGATGGTCGAAAGGCTTGCCGTGCCGACGGCGCCTCCAAGATTGCGGAGCATGTTGGACAGGCCCGAGGCCGCGCCCGCCTCGCTTGGGGCGATGCCGGCGGTGACGATCGCGCTGACCGGGGTCAGCACCAGGGCCTGGCCGATGGCGCGCACGACATTGGGCGCAAAAAGCTGGTCGCCGGCGGAATCGAGCGAAAGATAGATATTCATCAAGGAGCTCGCGGCGAAGATCGCAATGCCGACGAAACCGATATAGCGCGCGTCAAAGCGTTTCATCAGCATCGGAACGAACGGGATCAGCAGCAGTTGCGGAAAGCCGGTCCAGGCCAAAACCTCGCCGATCTGTTCGGCGTTATAGCGCTGCACCTGCCCCAGATATTGCGGCATGACATAGATCGTGCCGAACAAAGCGAAGCCGAGAAGCATGTTGGCGGCGACGCCGACGCCGAAATTACGGCGCTTGAGCAGCCGCAGATTGACCAGCGGCTTTGCCACGATCAATTCGATGGCGACGAACAGCGACAGGAAAACAAGGGCGATGAGGCTGAGGTTGAAGATGAAGGGCGAGGCGAACCAATCGTCCTTGTTGCCCTCCTCCAGCACGGTCTGCAGAGCCGAAAGCCCCACCGCCATGGTGACGATGCCAGCCCAGTCGCCCTCCCTGAGCAGGCCGAGGCGCATGGGTTCGCGCTCCAGAGTCAGCGCCAAAGCGACGACCATCGCCAGACTCGGCAGCGTGTTGACGAAGAAAATCGCCTGCCAGCCATAATTTTCCGTGAGATAGCCGCCGATCGTCGGGCCGATCGCCGGCGCAAAAGTCACCGCGACGGCGAACATGGCCAAGCCGATCGGCTGCTGCGCCTTCGGCAGTCTGGTCATCACCATGGTGAAGGCCATGGGGATCAGCACGCCGCCGAAAAAACCCTGGAGGCCGCGCAATGCGATCATCGAACCGAGATCGCGCCCGAAGGCGCAGGCGATGGAGAAGATCGCGAACAGAATCGTGCTCGCCAGAATGTAACGGCGGAAGGAAAAGACCCGGCTGAGAAAATCGGTCAGAGGAATGACCACGATCTCGCCGATCAGATAGGCGGTGGAGATCCAGGCGCCGTTATCGACGCCCGTGCCGATTCCGCCCTCGATGTCGAGCAGCGAAGCGTTGGTGATCTGGATATTGAGGATCGCCATGAAGGCGCCGATCATGCTGGCGGATACGGCTATCCACGAGGTCAGGCTCGCGCCGCCGGCGGGCGCCGGGGGCGCCGCCAAAGCGGCGGCGGGCGACGGCAAGGAAAGACTGGCCATGGCTCCAACTCCCGATTTTCGCTTTTCAGCCCCTGGCGGCGGGCAGGCCCGCGATCTCAGGCGGGCCCACCCTGGTGTCGATGGTCGGAATGACCGACATGCCCGGCCGCAGCACGACCGAAAGGGGGCTTCCCGCCTCCAGCGTGATTTTCACCGGAATGCGCTGCACCACCTTGGTGAAATTGCCGGTGGCGTTGTCGGGCGGCAGAAGCGCGAATTCCTGGCCGCTCGCCGGCGCCAGACTGTCGACGCGCCCCTTGAACGACCGGCCGGGGAACATATCCACCTCGATGTCGACCGGCTGGCCCGGACGCACGTCAGTGAGCTGCGTCTCCTTGTAATTGGCGACGATATAGGCGGCTTCGGTCGGCACCACCGACATCAACTGCGTGCCCGCCTGCACATATTGGCCGATGCGCAATGCGCGGGCGCCGACCGCGCCGTCGACCGGCGCGACGATCGTCGTATAGGACAGGTTCAACCGGGCCTGGTCGCGCACCGCGACGGCGTGAGCAAGATTGGCCTCAGCCTGCGCCCGTTCGGCCTTCAGCACGTCGAGCTGTTTGGTCGCATTGCCGAGCGACGCCTCGTCGCGCGCGACATTCGCGCGGGCGGCGAGAACGCGCGAGCTTGCGGCCTGGGCGTTCTGAACGCTGCCGAAACCGGATTTCGCCAGATCCGCATAGCGGCTGTTTTCCTGCTCGGCGAACGTCTCGCCGGCCTGATCGGAAGCGAGCGTGGCGCGGGCCGCCTCAATCGCCGACGCCTGGGCGTTCAAGCCGGCCTGCTTGTTGGCGATGGCCGCCCTGGCGGCGGCAATATCGGCCTCGGCCTGTTCGAGCGCAACCTTGAAATCCCTGTCGTCGATGCGGGCCAGAACCTGGCCGGCCTTGACGCTTTCATTGTCGCCAACCAGAACGGCGGCGATATAGCCGGCCACTTTCGGCGCAATCGTCGTGCTGTCGGCTTTCACATAGGCGTCATCGGTCGAAATCTGGAAACGGCCGACGGTCCAGTACTGATGGCCGAAATAAGAGGCCGCCGCGATCGCTCCCGCCGCGGCGCCGACCATCAGGGTCCGACGCAGAAAAGCCCTGACATCGAACCTCGGCGCGGCTGCCGGCTGTTCGACGCCGGCGCCGCCGCTGTGGAAATTCGCGACGCCGCCGAGGATTTCGTCGGCGTTCTGGGCGAAGCCGCCGTCGAGCGCCCGCGCGGCCTGATCCTGCAACATCGCTTTGCTCCCGTTTCGGCGCCGGACAGGGTCGGCTTGCCGCTAATTAGGAAATATGATATTTTCCAAAATACGCTCGAAGAGGGACCTGTCAATCGGATTTTGGAAAATGGGTCTTGTTGAAAATGCAAAAGACGGCTGCCGCGGTCGAGGAAGGCCGCAAGTCCGGCCCGACGCCGAGACTTTGGCCTTGATCGTCGATGCGGCGGGCGATGAGTTCCGCGCCAATGGCTATGCCGGCGCGTCGATGTGCGCGGTGGCGCAGCGCGCCGGCGTATCGACCAAGACGCTTTATCGTCTGGCGCCGGGCAAAAGCGAACTGTTCAGAAGCATCGTCGACAAGCGCATTGGCGAATTCATGGTCGAAATCGACGAAAAGGCCCTCGAGTCCCAAGGGCTCGAAGCGGCGCTGGAGTCGCTGCTCTTCGCCATTGGGCGACTGACGCTCGATCCGAAGACCATCGCCTTGTTTCGGCTGGTCATTTCCGAAAGCGAGCGGTTTCCCGAAATCGGGAGGACCTTTTATGAAGCGGCCATACGGCTGGTCAACGAACGGCTGGAGCGTTGGCTGGCGGCGCAACGCCGAAAAGGCCTTATCGATATCGACGATCCGCATCTGGGCGCCGAATTTCTGCGCGGCGCGATGATTCTCGATCCCCAGCGCGGCGTCATGCTGGGGCAGCTCGCCCCCCCGACCGAGGCCGAAATCGCCGCGCGAGCGAAGGCTTGCGCCAAGCTCTTCTTGCGCGGCTGGGCGAAAGCGCGGGAATAGAAACCCTCACCTTCACAGCGGCCCCTTCGGAACGAACTCGCGAACAGTGCGAACCAGCCCAAACCTGCCATTCCCCCGACGACCGCCGCCTGCGCGAA
Organism: Pseudomonadota bacterium; assembly: GCA_021780435.1. Classification (GTDB taxonomy): domain Bacteria; phylum Pseudomonadota; class Alphaproteobacteria; order Rhizobiales; family Beijerinckiaceae; genus Rhodoblastus. The sequence goes on along the minus strand of JAJXYV010000156.1, from coordinate 5,222 downwards.
GCCGAAGCTGAAATCGAGCCGCTACAAACCCTCGCTCTCGCGCGCCAACTGAAAATGCAAGGCCTCGCACATCAAGGAATAAGCCGCGCGGGTGCCGGCGAGGATGTAGCCGTCGACGCCGTAGAGGAAGACGCGGTTGAGGAAGAAGACGCGCAGGAAATAAAGTGGCGGGTTGACGACGAGCTTGAACAGCGACGCCTTCTTGCCGCGCAAAATTCTTTGCTGCGCCTTGAGCCGGGCGTAAGTGGCCTCTTTCAGGATCTGCTGGTCGATGCGCAGGGCGCGGTCGTGGCGCAGCAGGCCCTTTCTTGCATCGAGAATCCGGCCCTCGGCGACCAGCCCCTCATGCACCAGCGCGCTTTCGTCGAAGCGCACCTTGTCGCGGCGCGCGAGCCGAATGATCCGTTCGGGCTTGGTCGCTTTCGGCGGAACATTTTCTTGGCCATAGATCGCCAAAGGCCGGCGCAGTTTCCAGCCGACGACGTCCGGCGGCGCGGCGATCAGCGCGGGCAAGGAGCGGCGCAAGTCGTCATCGAGCCATTCGTCGGAATCGATGCTTAGGACCCAGTCTCGCGTCGCCTGCTCCCAGGCGAACTGCTTCTGTTTCGCATAGCCCGGCCAGTTGCGCTCGATCAGCCTGATCGGCCAGCCGCGCGCGATGAAGCCGCGCACGATGTCGAGCGTCGCGTCCGTCGAGCCGGAATCGACCACGACGATTTCCGCAAAGCCGTTCAGGCTCGCGATGCACTTGCCGATATAGCCGCCCTCGTTCTTGCAGATGATCGTCGCCGACAGCGGCAGCGGCGCGGCGCCGTCGAAACCTGGAATTTCTCCGGCGCCGACAGGAATCTGGGCGCCATTCGCCAACTGGAAATCAAGCGACTCGGTCAGGAAAGCAGAAAGCTGCCCGGCGCGGGCGTCGATAAAACCGGCCACGCCGGCCGAGGCGCGGCCTTCGAGCCAGGCGCGCAAAAAGGCGAGCGACGGGCCGAAAACCAGCCGCGCGAGACTGGGCTCGTCGCCCGCAGCGAAACGCATTTCCGCCGTTCTCCGCGCCTGAAGCGCCGCTTCCGCGACCCGCGCGTCGAGCCGCAAGGGCTGTTGACTCATCTCAAGCCTGCTCCTCATGCGGCGCCAAAAGAAACTTTCCCCATGAATTTGTCAAAGCAAGCCGCTGACAGGGCGCAAATGGCGGATTAAAAGCAGCGAAGCGCGGCCGCGAAACGTTCCATGTCTGACCCGAAGGCGTTCATCATCCATCTTGAGCGGTCCGTCCAGAGACGGCCGCAAGTCGAACGTCTGCGCGCCGCCCTGCCCTGCGCCAGCGAAATGCTCGACGCGACCGACGGCGCCCGGATGGCGCAGGACGAGATCGACCGAATCTATGTCCGCCGCCTGCATCGGCCCGTCTATCCCTTCGCGCTCAACCGCGGCGAGGTCGGCGTTTTCCTCAGCCATCGCGCGGCGTGGCGGCGGATTCTGGCCGAGGGGCTCGATTACGCCCTCATCTTCGAGGACGACGCGGAAATCGACGCGGAGGCTTTCGCGCGGACCTGCGCCCTTGCCCGGCAAAGCCGCGAGCACTGGACCTATGCGCTCGCCCCTTCCGAGAAAACCCCGGTGCGCGGTCAGGTTTTGACGCGCGCCGAGGGCGTCGCCCTGATTCGTCCGGACAGTCCGCCGCTGCGGGCCATCGCCCAATTCGTCTCGGCGCCGGCCGCGCGCCGCCTGCTCGAGGTCACCGAAAGTTTCGACCGCCCGGTCGACACCTTCCTGCAAATGTCATGGGTTACCGGCGTCGAACTGCTCGCGTTCCAACCCTCGGGCGTGCGCGACGCCTCGGGCAGCCTCGGCGGCTCGACCATCCAGGCGAAAAGGAAGCCGCTGGCCCAGAAACTCGCCCGCGAAACCCTGCGGCCCGTCTATCGCGCCCAGGTCCGGCTGTGGCACGCGCTGGCCAGACGGCCGGCTCTCTGACCCGCCGTCAGATCGAGCGCTGGTTCACCCGCTTGGACAATTCGTCGGCGCTTTCCTTGCGCTCCGAATAGCGATCGACCAAGTAATCGGCGCAGCCGCGCGTCAGCAGCGTGAACTTGACCAACTCCTCCATCACATCCACGACCCGGTCGTAATAGGGCGAGGGCTTCATCCGGTCCTTGTCGTCGAATTCCGCAAAAGCCTTGGCGACCGAGGACTGGTTGGGGATGGTGATGAGCCGCATCCAGCGGCCGAGCACACGCATCTGGTTGAGGGCGTTGAAGCTCTGCGAGCCGCCGCAGACCTGCATGATCGCCAGCGCCTTGCCCTGCGTCGGGCGGACCGCGCCGAGCGAAAGCGGAATCCAATCGATCTGCGCCTTCATGATCGCGGTCATCGCGCCATGGCGCTCCGGCGAGCACCAGACCATGCCCTCGCACCAGGTCACCAACTCGCGCAATTCCTGCACCTTGGGATGGTCCGGCTCGGAATCGTCGGGCAGCGGCAGGCCGCTCGGGTTGAAGGTCCGGGTCTCCGCGCCAAGGCGGCGAAGGATGCGCGCGGCTTCTTCCGCCAGCAACCGGCTGAAGGAGCGCTTCCGCAGCGAGCCATGGAGCAGCAGGATTTTCGGCGGATGCGCCGGCCTCGAACCGGCGAACAACCGCGCCTCGTCGATTGGGCGAAAGCAGGCGTCGTCGATATTGGGCGTCGAATCGATCGGCTTATCCAACCCGCCGTCCCTCCGCGTCGATCAGCAATTGGCCATCCTCCTTCGCCAGGGGACCCGGCGGCAAGCGGTCGAGAAGGTCGAGCACCAATTCGCTTGGCCGACAAAGCCGGACGCCCTTCGGCGTGCAGACGATCGGCCGGTTGACCAGCACCGGATGCTCGACCATGGCGTCGAGCAGGGCTTCGTCGGGAACCATCGGATCGAGCAGACCCATGTCTGCCGCCGGCGATTTCGTCGTCCGCAGCGCCTGACGCGGCGTGAGGCCCGCGGCGGCGAAAAGACCGAGCAATTGCGGCTTCGTCCACCCCGTCTGCAAATATTCGATCACCTGCGGCCGATAGCCGGCGGCTTCGATGATCGCGAGCGCGTTGCGCGATGTCCCGCAGCCCGGGTTGTGATGGATGACGACATTCATGGCTTCAGCCAGCAACCTTTCCGTTGACCTCGTGGCAGGCGTCGCGCCGCCGCACGGCCGCGCCGGCCTCATACCACAAACGCGTCGCATTGACGATTTTGACGACCGACAGCATCACCGGAACCTCGATGAGCACGCCGACCACCGTCGCCAAAGCCGCGCCGGAATGGAAGCCGAACAGGCTGATCGCGGCGGCGACCGCCAGTTCGAAGAAATTGCTGGCGCCGATCAGCGCCGAGGGCGCGGCGACGCAATGCGCTTCGCCGGTCGCGCGATTGAGCAGATAGGCGAAGCCGGCGTTGAAATAGACCTGGATCAGGATCGGAACCGCGAGCAGGACGATGACCAGCGGCTGGGCGATGATCTGCTGGCCCTGGAAACCGAACAGCAGGACGAGCGTCGCGAGCAGCGCGACCAGCGACAGGGGCTGCAAATGCTGCAGCGCCGCCTTGATGGCCGCCTCGCCGCCGCGCGCCAGCAGGGACCGGCGCAGGCCCTGCGCAATGACGACCGGCACGACGATATAGAGCACGACCGAGAGGAACAGTGTCGCCCAGGGAACGGTGATCGCCGACAGGCCGAGCAGGAGCCCGACGATCGGCGCGAAGGCGACGATCATGATCAGGTCGTTCAGCGCCACCTGGCTCAAGGTGAAATGCGGCTCGCCGTTCGAAAGGTTGCTCCAGACGAAGACCATGGCGGTGCAGGGCGCGGCGGCGAGCAGGATCAGCCCGGCGATATAGCTGTCGATCTGATCGGCGGGCAAATAGGACCGAAACAGGCCGCCGATGAACAGCCAGCCAAGCAGGGCCATGGAAAAGGGCTTGATCGCCCAGTTGATGAACAAGGTGACGCCGATGCCGCGCCAATGCTCCCTGACCTGCCCGAGCGCGGCGAAATCGATCTTCACCAGCATCGGAATGATCATCAGCCAGATCAACACAGCCACCGGCAGGTTGACCCGGGCGATTTCGGCCGCGCCGACCGCCTGAAACACAGCGGGAAAGAAATGGCCGAGAACGACGCCGGCGACGATGCACAGCGCGACCCAGAGGCTCAGATAACGTTCGAATGTGGACATGAAGACATTCCGTCGGGACGTGTGAACGGCGCAGGGGCCAAAGAAAGTCAGGCTTCGGATTTGGTTTTGGTCGCGCCTTCCATCTGGCCGATTTCGTCGAGCCGGGCGGCGAGCGTCATCCTGTCGAGCCGTTCGACCGGGATGGCGGCGAAGGCGGAAATGCGATTTTTCAGATAGCGGAAGGCGGTGACGAAGGCGCGCTCCTTGTCGATGTCGCTGCCATCGACCGCCGCCGGGTCCTCGATCCCCCAATGGGCGGTCATCGGCTGGCCGGGCCAGTGCGGGCAGGCTTCGCCCGCCGCGTTGTCGCAGACGGTGAAGACGAAATCCATGTCCGGGGCCTCGGGGCCGGCGAATTCGTCCCAGCTTTTCGAGCGCGCGCCGTCGGTCGGATAGCCGGCGTCCTCCAGCACTTTGAGCGCGAAGGGATTGACCACGCCCTTGGGATGGCTGCCGGCGGAAAAGGCGCGGAACTTGCCGCCGCCGACCTTGGCAAGGATCTTCTCGGCCAGAATCGACCGGGCGGTGTTGCCGGTGCAGAGAAAGAGCACATTGAAGACACGGTCGGGCATGGCGGCCTCTTGCGCGGAACAGGAGGGAGAGAGATCGGCGAAAAACGGCGCGCACAGGTCGGGACGGCCGCCACAGCAGTCTTTCACGAGGAAAAGCGCGAGTTCGCGCAGGCGCCCGACATCCGCCCGATAGACGATGGAGCGGCTATGGCGCGCGCCATGAACCAGGCCGGCGTTGGCGAGGATCGAAAGATGGGTTGAAAGCGTGTTCTGCGGCACGCCGATCAGGCGCGCCAGTTCCCCGGCGGCAACGCCCTCAGGCTCGCTGCTGACCAGCAGCCGGAAGGTTTGCAGGCGGGTCGCTTGGGAAAGGGCCGCGAAGGCGGATAGCGCGCTTATCTCATCCATATATCGAGAATAATAGATGTAATTTTCACTGGCAAGTCCGCTTCGGCGGCGCCGCTTTAGCGCGCCGTCAAGCCGCGAGCCATCTGGCCACGTCCTCCG